>JAIXRX010000097.1 GCA_027485005.1 Alphaproteobacteria bacterium | reverse complement strand
GTGGTTTCAGCGGGAGTGGGGGAAGAAGCAGATGCCATGAAATTCTCCAGGCAAAAGGGTGATTATGAGCCAATGGCTCGTCAAAGGTTCATGCCTTCTACTGCGTTTCTTTGCCACTGACAACAAACTTCGCGCGCCGCATAAGCAGCTGATTTTATTTTGTTATTTGAAATGAAAACAATGTGATGGGGAAAGAAATAGTCATTCAAGAAGCATTTTACCCCCGCATCATCCGCTTAGCGGATGAGATGCTCATATAAAACCAAGGAGGTTCAATGGTAAAATCTTTATAAAGTGGTGGGTCAGGGAGGAGTTGAACCTCCGACCTCACGCTTATCAGGCGTGCGCTCTAACCACCTGAGCTACTGACCCACACAGGCAAATGCCGTAAAAGAGTGCGTGTCATAGGGGCGGCTTAGAAACTTGTCAACCGCTTCGAGTGATTTTAGGCATAATCTATGTTTTTCAGCCTGTTCTATTAGGTGGCTCTGGGGCGCACTGTTGCATTTTTGCTTGCAATCATCTACTGGCGGCGCTAGTTAAATAACTTCTTACTTTTCTTAATAAATTTACCTCCGAAATAAAGAAAGTATTAAGGTATGGCCAGCGCTGCTCTTTCCCGCGATCAACTTGCCGTGAGCCACATGGAAGCCACGCAAACCCGTATTTTACCAATGAATCAGCAACCCTTGCGCTTGCTGTCGCTGGACGATATGGCCCCCATGGGCATGCGCGAAGCCGTGCGTGAAACGCTGAAAGAACATCTGACTCCAACGGATCTTTTCCCCTCCCCTGATATAGCGACGCAAACCACGAACACCGCGCCAACCGAAGAGGATGGCCCGCAAGAACCCCTAAAGCCTACGGTGTTTGGAAAACTTTCTCCTGCCGCTGAAGCCGCCGAAGCACGCTTTATGGCACGCGATTTTACCCCCTCTCATCCCATGCATGCCAATGACCGTAGCAAACGTGACTTGTTGGTAGGTGCAGGCTTGGTATGCGCCGTGATCGCCATCAACATCGGGTTGGCGCTGGCCTCCGCTTCCGATGAACAGGATGCATCCACTCCCACCAATGCAGTGACGGCCGCCGCGCAAGAAATCACCAATGAAATCGACCCTAAAGCATTACCGAACGCGGCGGATTTACCTGTGATTTCTCCGCAAATGCGCATGAGTTCGGAGCCAGAAAAATCTGTGACGTTGCCATCTACCGCAACCACACCGACCACTGCCGCAAACAAGGCGCCGTCGAACAACAATAACGGATTTACCTCGTTAGCAGCACCGTCCTATATCACCCATCCGGAGACTCCGCCCGCTGCACCAGCCATGCGCGAAGCTGCTGCCAGCAATTCTACCCCCACTACCACACTGCCTAGTCGTGCGGCCGTTCAAGAGCTGCTCGCTATCTTAAAAAAATAATTTGATTAAGCATCACACGTTTTTGAGGATTTTCATGCGTTACTTTTTATCTATGCTTGCCAGCACTCTGGTGGGGATGACGGTTATATTTTCTGCTCACGCGGGAGAATCCCGTAGTATCGGCCTGATGACCGGCCCTGAAAGCGGCACCTATATTCAAATCGGTAAAGATATTGCACAAGTGATGGCCAAAGAAGGCATCAAGGTGGAGGTACGCTCGTCCCTTGGCTCGATTGATAACCTCAAAAAAATTAGTACCACCGGCGAGAATGCGGCGCTGGGTATTGTGCAATCCGACGTGCTGGGTTTTTTGAAGCGCTCAAACAATCCACAATCCCAAGAAATTGCCAATAAATTGCGTATGATTGCACCTTTCTACCAAGAAGAAGTGCATGTGCTGGCCAGTAAAAACATTACTTCCATCAAAGACCTTGCCGGCAAGCGTGTGGTGGTGGGCGCGGAAGGCAGCGGCAGTATGCTAACGGCAGTCAATCTGTTTTCACTGCTCAACATCACCCCTGCCAAAATGTATAAAATTGACCCGCCAGAAGGTGTGGTAGCGGTGCTCACTGGCCAGGCAGATGCGCTGATATTTGTGGGCGGGAAGCCCGTGCGTTTGTTCAAAAACATGGAACAACTTTCTGGCTTACAAGGCGAGAATGCTGGCCGCCTGAACACAGTGCATTTGCTGGCGCTGGATGACCCTGCCTTGCTGCGTGAATATCGCCCTGCGCAAATTAGCCCAAAAGATTATCACTTTGTAGAAAAAACAATTCCGACGATTGCGCTGAATGCCGTACTGGTTGGGTTTGATTTTACCTTGAAAGATACGCCTTATTATCACGCGCGTTGCGAACAAATGGGAAAACTAGCCACGGCACTACAAAAATACCTGCCTGATTTGCAACGCACCGGCCATGCAAAATGGAAAGAGGTCGATTTAAGCGCACCGCTTAATTTGTGGAAGCGCGATGCATGCGCCAGCCCGAAATTGACACGCAAAACAGAGGCTGCTCCGGCAGTCCTCAAACCCAGCCCATCGGATTTGCTCGAGAAAAAATCGAACGCCGACCCTGCCACCAAAAAATTACAGCAGGATTTGCTGAAGGTGATTCAAAAACCGGAATAAGGCGCTATGGTGAGCCTATGCACCCGCTCCGTCTTGCCACGCATTCTACTCACCCGCAACGTGCCGCTTCGATCAACCAAGCGCTACGCTTTGTGGGCATTGAAGAAGCGTCTGACACAGATATCTGGTTGCTGGACGGTGATTATATTGCGAATCTTCCCCATACTCCGTCTGCGTTTATTTGGCTTTCGGCTAACGCAGTCCCTGATGAGTTACAGCCGTATCCGCACCTCATATTATCGCCACCTATCCGCCCTCAGGCACTTTTACGCAGCTGTCAGCAGCTCAAACAACGGATGAGTATAGCGAACAGCGCGCTACTTTCTTCCTTCGGTCCCTACACCGTACAACTCGCTCCTGCGCAGATTACTACGCCCAGCGGCCCTATTCCAATCACCGAATCAATCGCACAGATGCTCGCTTTACTTGTGCGGCATCCGCAAGGGGTTGCGAAGGATATTTTTTTACAGCAGCTCTGGCCGACATGGCAAAGCGATGCGGACACCCATAGTTTTGATACGCAGCTATATCGTTTGCGTCAAAAATTGGCGACCCTTAGCCCCAAACCGATTGAGATTATATTAGAAAACGGGCTATATCGCCTTCATCCCAATAGCGTTTAAGCATCACGGTTGCCTTTTGAGCGTGGTTTGCTATATGCAGCGCAGCAATTCTTTCTCCCACCTTGTCTGAGGCTTCATGCGCGCATACTGGTTTATTTTATCCATGAGTCTGTGTTTTGCCACAGCCGCTAGCGCACAGGAGATGGTGGGCGAGTTCAAACAATGGGGCGTCTTTTCTAAAGATGGCGTCTGCTATGCGGGGGCTGCCCCCAGCAAGCAAAGCGGCAATAGCGCGCGTGAACCCTCTTATCTTTACGTGACTCATCGTACATCAGGCGTGTATGAAGTAAGCATTGTACTTCATGAAAATTATACGAAAAACAGCGAAGCGATCGTACTGGTCGGCAATAAAAGTTTTAAACTTTTTACACAAGATAACACCGCGTGGGCGTATCACGAAAAGACTGATAAAGCGTTGGTCGATGCCATGAAAAAGGGCAATAGCCTAAAAGTGAAAGCCAGCACCACCGTGGGCAAAATTGAAGATGTTTTCCCGCTGAGTGGCTTTGAAGCAGCGCTTAAGAAATTGCAGGCCGCATGCAAGTAGATCAAACCATCCACACCCCTGTGCACGGGCTGGTGATTAAACAGCCAGAAAAACGCACCATGCCAAGCGCCGTGATTGACGGCCAGAAAAATCTGGTAGGGCTTTCACGCGAAGAATTGATGGATGCGCTACAAGAAATTGGCGCTGAGAAATTCCGTGCCAAACAAATCTGGCAATGGATATATCACCACGGCACGACCGACTTCACTGCCATGAGCAATATTGCTAAGCCCATGCAACAAAAACTGGCCGAGCATTTTGTGATTGCCCGCCCAACGATCAGTAAAGATATGATTTCGTTTGATGGTACGCGCAAATGGCTGATTGATTTTCCTGATAAAAACCGTGTGGAAGTGGTGCATATCCCTGAAGAAGATCGTGGCACCTTATGCGTTTCGTCCCAAGTGGGCTGCACCCTCACCTGCACCTTCTGCCACACTGGCACACAAAAGCTGGTCCGAAATCTTTCCGCTGCCGAAATTGTTGGACAAGTCATGATGGCACGCGATTGTCTTGATGAATGGCCAACTCCAAAAGAAGGACGTCGCCTATCAAATATTGTGATGATGGGTATGGGCGAGCCGCTTTATAATTATGAGCAAGTTGCAAAAGCCCTGAAAATGGTGATGGACCCAGAGGGCATTGCCATTTCCAAACGCAAAATCACCCTTTCAACCTCCGGTGTTGTGCCAGTCATGGAGCAATGCGGCAGAGAGCTTGGTGTCAATCTGGCCGTTTCTTTGCATGCGGTGAACAATGAATTGCGGAGTGAAATTGTGCCAATTAATCGCAAATGGCCGATTGAAGAATTGATGCATGCATGCCGCCATTATTATCCTGAAGGCGGCTCCAGTGGCCGCCGCATAACCTTTGAGTATGTGATGCTTAAAGGCGTGAATGATTCGGATGCCGATGCACGCGAGCTGGTGCGCCTGATTAAAGGGATTCCTGCCAAAGTAAATCTGATTCCATTTAATGCATGGCCTGGCGCACCGTATGAATGCTCAAGTAATAACCGGATTCGAGCATTTTCAGATATTGTGCATGCGGCAGGCTACGTGACGCCTGTGCGTACGCCACGCGGCCAAGACATTCTGGCAGCTTGCGGTCAATTAAAGTCGGACTCCGAGCGCAAAAAAGGCGAAAAAGTTCAGCTTTGATAATAATGAAAGGCGGCGAGTGTTAAATCATCGCTAAGCGGTTGGTCGCTGTGTTTTTGCAGCATATCGAGCATGCTATTTACCACCACTTCTTCTGGTGCAATATCTTCTGGTGCAGCATTCAGGGCTTGCTCCATACCTTTGAGCAAACGCTCTTCTTTCAGAAACTGCCCCGCGATATTCGGGGTTTCTATCAGTGCATCGCTGTAAAGCAACAAAGTGTCGTGCGCTGAAAAGCTAACCTCACGCAATGGGTAGCATACTTGGGATTCAACACCCACTAACATGCCCGCACTATCTAGCGCAATCCCTGCTGGTTCGGCGTGTTTTCTTACCAACAAAGGGGCAGGACAACCTGCCGCCGCATAACATAGTTTTTCGTCTTTCGTATCAATCACCCCCACAAAAAGTGTGGCAAACTGTCCGCGCGGCAAGAGATGATACATTCGCTGATTAATAATTTCCAGCGCATGATCAGGACGGTGAATGGTGTGGAAAATTTCCTGCAACATCGTGTGCAGGCGGAAAGTATTGAGCGCCGCCCCTACCCCATGCCCCGAAAAATCACAACTCACCACCGCAAACTGATAACTATCGAGCGGTATCATGCTCCAGAAATCCCCGCCTAGCTCGGAAGATGTGGTGGCATGCGACGCAACCCCCACGCGATAACGTTGGCGAATCTGATTCTTTTGCGCCAAAGAGGGCAAAATCTCAAGCTGCATATGCTTAGCATGCTCCAGCTCATCCTCCACACGCTCTTTAAAGCGCTTAAGCTCATCCATCATGTAGCGGCGCTCTAAATGAATTTGCACGCGCATTACCAACTCGTCTGCATTCACCGGTTTCGTCAACAAATCAGTCGCCCCAAGACGTAGAGCGCGCATCCGCATTTCGGGGTCTTCTGCTCCTGTTTGTACAACGACTGGAATATCGCGCCATAACGGGTTAGCGCGCAGCTGTTCGCAGAACTCAAAACCATCCATATTCGGCATCATTAAATCCAGCAAAATCAAATCAGGCGGAGATTGTTTGATTTTATCCATGGCCGCCAGTCCGTCGAGGGCGGTATCGATCTGTTCATAACCATGACTTCGCAACACCTCGCTTAATAATGCAAGATTAAATTCTGCATCATCCACAATCAGAATGCGCGCCTGATAATGCTGCATCACAGGAAGTTCGAGAGGAGTCATTGATTACCTCAGCGCATGACAAAAAGCTTATCAAACTGCGATAGTTTGAACGTTTTTTCAACCTGCCCTTGCGCACCTTGAATGCCTACCGGAAGGGCACGCTTTTGCATTTCGTCACGCAATAAAAGTAACATGCCCAAGGCCGCCGAATCCATCGCTCCCACCGCATGAAAATCGAGCATCAGATTTTCTATCGTTTCTTGGCGCAACGTTTCCAGTAACTGCCTAAAACGGCTGCTGTCTGCAAAATGAAACGCACCAGAAAAAGTGACAATATATGCGCCATTATTATGGTGAAGATGATAATCCATGATGTGTCTCGCTAAAAAAGTTCAATATCGTCGTCGGGCTTCGGTGCATGGCTATCATGAAGCGTGTGATACAATTCGGGTGGCAACATATTGGCCTGCTCCAAACGGTTCATGAAAGCATATTTGAACTCGCTCAGATTCATGGCTTTTAAGAGTGTATGAATAGCCTGTGCTTGCGCTTGTTTTACTTGTTCGTCCCCTAAAGTGGGATAAGGGCCCTCTGTAATGGTGTCTGACACCAGCTGCACAATCGCTTGAGCATGTTGTAAGATCTGGGCAGAGCGGTCTTGAAATTGCATGCCCATCACCATCCCACCAATATGATCGGAAATATGTTGCGAAACGCCTGCGGCTTTATCGAGAATCTGTCCAAACTGATTGGTTTGTGTGATCATCGCGGCCATCATTTTGTCGAGGCGTTCTTTCACCAGAATCGTATCCGACATATCAGTGGTGGCCACTTCGCGTAGAATATCAAAACTATGACGCACACTCTCCACTGTACTGGTAATTTTCTGGTACATACTATTAGAAAGTTTACTGATTTCTCTAGAAACCCCTTTCACTTCAGTGGCTACCACCACAAAACCACGCGCGGATTCTCCCGCTTGCGCCGCCTCAATCGTGGCATTCAGCGCGAGGAGATTGGTTTGTTTATTAATGCGCTGAATCTCACCCACAAACCCCTCAATATGATTGAGGTTGGTCATCGCCCCTTCGAGGCTAAACACCATGCTCATCGCCATTTTGGAAACAAACAGAATTTTATCGATAGAATTTTGTAGCGTCTGATTAAATAGCGCCATAAATTCTTGCATGCTGATTACTTCACCATCCACTTGTAAGGACTGACTGGCAATCGCAATCTGCTTGACCTGCGCGCCTTGCGTCGTCGCGGATTCTGCTAAATCCTTAAAATGTGTAGAAAGGTCAAGAGTTGCTGCTTCCAGCATTTGCGTCACCTTGGGCAGCTGATCAATCACCACCTGCATCGCTTCTTTTTGTGCTTTGAGCGTGGCGATATAATTATCATTCTCGGAGCCACTCTGACGGATATCATCAACCGCCGCCTGTGTGTCATAAAATATATTATGTTCTGCGGCGGTCGCACCATTCAACATAAGGCGGCTCCTTTATGACTGTGTTCGTTGCTGACACGCCACCAGTAACGCAGATGATGCAGAAGCGAGGTCAATTTGTTGTCCCACTGCTCCAATCTCATATGCTGCTTTTGGCATGCCATAGACTAAGGCGGTAGCCTCGTTCTGCCCCAGCGTCAACGCACCTGCGTGCTGCATTGCGAGTAACCCTTGCGCCCCGTCGCGTCCCATTCCGGTCAATATTAAACCTACTGCATGCGCGCCGGCTGCTTTTGCCACAGAATGAAACAAAACATCAACCGAAGGACGGTGTCCCGACACAGGCGGCGTGTCATCCAAGTAACAGTGCCATTCACCGTTGCGTTCGCATACACTCAAATGTTTGCCACCTGGTGCAAGATAGACATAGCCAGATTGTATCATTTGGCGATGCTTTGCTTCCACCACACTCATCACACACAGACTATCGAGCCGTTTTGCAAAGGACGCGGTGAACATGGGCGGCATATGCTGCGTGATAACAATCGGCGGGGTGTTAGCAGGCAGTGGCATCAAAATTTCACGCAGAGCCTCCACGCCGCCCGTAGACGCACCTATCGCAATAAGTGGTGCACGCCCTTTGCCATGATAGCTAAGCCTTTGTGCAGTACTACTAATTGGGGCCGTTGGCGCGGGAGAACGATTGCCACCGCGCACCTTGGTACGGGCAGCCATTTTCACCTTCTCTCGCAATTCATCGGCCAGAATTTTCAGTGCAAAACCATCTGATTGATGGGGTTTTTCAACCACCTCTATTGCTCCCAGCTCCAGGCATTCTAGTGTCGCTTGTGCATTTCTTTGTGTGAGCGATGAGACCATCACCACTGGCATAGGATGCAGGCGCATCAGGCGGCTAAGAAACTCAATGCCATTCATATGCGGCATTTCAATGTCCAGCGTTAAAACATCTGGTTTAAGCTGTTTAATTTTCTCGCGGGCATCCAGCGGATCAATCGCAAAACCGACGACTTCAATCTCTGGATCGGCACTCAACATCTGCCCCAATGCCAAGCGAATCGAGGCCGAATCATCGACAATTAACACACGAATTTTGTGGGAATGCACGCTCATGAAAAAAGCTCCACATCGCCGCCCAATGGCTTGATAACCGATTTGGCATATTGCTTCTCTTCATCCACCACACGCATATCTTCGGTGCGCCGCAAGCAGCGCAACATCACCTTGCCCGTATCCGCAAAATAATGCACGCGGCGGGGATAGTTACCGCCCAAATCTTCACTGATAATTTTCATGCCTTCTTGGCTTAGAAATTGGCGCACAAACGCCACATTTTTGCTGCCGATCAAATTGGACTGATTGTTGATATTGGCGCCGCCAAACACTTTCACTTCCAAACGATGCCGCATGGCGCCATATTTCAGCAATCCATTAATGAGCTTCTCCATTGCAAAAGCACCGAAGCGCGCCGCATGTCCTACATCCCTTGGGGTGGTGCCATCCATTTGCTCGGGTAAAAGGAAATGGTTCATGCCTGCTACTTTGGCAATGGGGTCACGCATACAGGCAGCGACACAAGAGCCCAGCACTGTTTGCAGCATCTGGTTGGGTTGGGTAGAAATATAGCAATCCCCCGAAAGTAATGACACAAGTTCAATCTCGTTACGACGCTCATAGACGCGCTGATTAGGAGGGTGAGCCTGTTCATGAAACCGGCGCGAATATTCGTCGCTCATACAATTTTCTGGTAGATAGTACGCCCCAGCCCTTCAAATTGATGGGAAACATTAAATAAATTTTCTGAATGCCCAATGTAAAGATAGCTTTTCGGGCCCATCACCCCCGCAATACGCTTGAACAAGGCGCTTTGGGTGGGTTTATCAAAATAGATAATCACATTACGACAAAACACCGCATCAAATGGGCCTTTAAACGGAAATTCTTTTAGCAAATTAAGCGGCTTGAAATGAATCATCTTTTTCAAGCACTCACGCATGTCTATTGTATCAGCGTCATAGGGCATCGTATATTTTTCACGCAAGGAGGTGGGGATTTTTGCTGCCATGTCGTTGCTATATTGCCCTTTCTGGGCTGCTGAAAGCATGTTGGTGTCGATGTCCGTGGCAAGAATCTTTACATCCCACCCGGCTTTCTTACCAAACACCTCATCCACCATCATCGCCATAGAATAGGCCTCCACTCCCGAGGAGCAAGCCGCCGACCATAGCCTAACTTTGCGCGGTTTTTCGTTTGTCGTCATGGGCTGCAGCACCTCTTTTTTTAAATGTTCAAAGTGATGTGGCTCACGAAAAAAAGCGGTCAGATTGGTGGTAATAGCATTAACTAAATCATTCATTTCCTCCTCGCCGCGCGGGCCTGCCACAAAGTCACAATATTCCTTGAATGACTTAAATCCCAATGCGCGTAACCTCCGCGTGAGTCGCGAATACATCATTTGTCGCTTGTGCTCTTTAAGCACAATACCCACCCGCTGATGGACTAATTGTGCGAGAAACTGAAATTCTTTCTCTCCAAATTCAAACTCCTGTGAAGTGGCAGACATTAGCCATTCACTCCCATAGCCATCTGCTCCATCAATCCTTGTGAAAGCAGCTGGGCGGTATCCAGCAACACCACCATCCGATCCTCTTGCGCAACAAGGCCGCGCACATATTGTTTGTCCATAATGTGGCTGGTGGTGGGAGACGGCTTAATATCCTGAGGATGAATACTCATAATATCCGACACTGAATCAATGAGTAGACCCACCATTTTTTCTTCTAGCGCCACAATAATCACGACATGCTTACTGGTGGCCTCGGTGAGGTGATGCGAGAAGCGAGCACGGACGTCAAACACAGGAATCATCGCCCCACGAAGATTGAGAACGCCGCGCATATATGCTGGCATTTCTGGCAAACTATTAGCCGTTGTCCACCCCTTTACCTCACGTACCTGCGTAATCTCCACGCCATATTCTTCCTCGCCCACCAAAAAGGTAAGAAATTGCAATGGTTCTTGGTTGGTGGGTAACTGCATGTTTTTTTCTCCTTTTAAGCAGCGCTGCGCGAAAGGTTCTGGCTATGGTCGAGCATGCGGCATAACGCTGTAATATCCAGAATCAGGGCCACCATGCCGTCACCTAGAATCGTAGCGCCAGACACACCTTCCACTGCATCGGTATTTTCTTCTAATGTTTTAATCACCACCTGCTGCTGCCCTATCAGCTCGTCGACCATCACGCCCACGCGCTGTTTGCCATTTTCTACCAATACAACCAACCCGTGATGCGGCACCTCTATCGCTTGTGGAATGCCAAATACGCGGTGCAAAAAGAGTAGCGGCACAAATTCACCACGCACATGAATAACCGTATTACCATCGGCAGTTTGTTGCACATGTGTCGGATGCGGGCGCAAAGTTTCAATAATGTGATTGATAGGAATAATATACGGCTCAGCGCCAACCCGCACCACCATACCGTCCAAGATAGCAAGGGTGAGAGGCAGTGAGATAGAGAAAATTGACCCCTCGCCCGGCGTTGAATGCACCAGCACTGCCCCCCCTAATGACTCTATGTTGCGGCGCACCACATCCATCCCCACGCCACGGCCAGAAATATTAGACACTACGTCGGCAGTAGAAAAACCTGGTAAAAAAATAAGATGATCAATTTCTTCGTCACTCAAAGTTGCATCCGCAGCGACCAAGCCTTTATCCACTGCTTTTTTCAACACTTTTTCACGATGAATTCCCGCGCCATTATCGGCAATTTCAATCACAATCCGCCCGCCGCGATGCTCAGCAGAAAGGGTGATCACCCCTTGGCCATCCTTGCCTGCTGCGCGGCGTCTTTCTGGGGTTTCAATCCCATGGTCCAGTGCATTGCGAATCAAATGGGTGAGTGGGTCAGAGAGTTGCTCGATAATCGTTTTATCCACCTCAGTATTTTCGCCGTGCATTTCCAGGCGAATATCTTTGCCAAGCTGCGCCGATACATCACGCACGATGCGCGGCATGCGTGAGAAAATAGATTTTACAGGCTGCATGCGAATCGCCATCACAGACTCTTGTAACTCACGGGTATGCTGGGAAAGTTCATCAATCCCTTGCAGTAAATCCGCCCATTCCTTGGCTGGTAAATGCTTGGTCTGGGCAAAAATCATGGCTTGGGTAATCACCACCTCACCCACCATATTAATCAAGCGATCCACTTTAGAAATATCCACCCGAATGGAGGTAGCTACGGGCACCGCTCCTGCCTCTTCCTTATGAAGCTGGGACGCTTTAGAGGCAGTGGTGATGGCAGGGGCTTTTTCTTGTGCGTCTGGCATGGTTTCTGGCAACTCTGCCGTATCTTCTGCTTCTGGCACCTTCAGCGGTTCAATCCGTAATTCGCATTCATCCTCGACAAACTCAAACACCTCTTTAATTGCAGCCAGCGGCGCTTGTGTTTCAAGCACAATATCCCATGCTAAATAACACTGCTCCGGGTCGATACTCTCTAGCGTTGGTAAGCGATCAAGATGCGCAGCGATCGTTGCTTGGCCTAGCCCTGCGAGTTCACGCAAAAGTAGTAGCGGCTCATTACCACTTGCCAATAATTGAGGATGTGGCTTGAAATAAATCTGCCAACCCATTTGTCCTATCGTTGCCTGAGATATAGGCAATGACGTCGTCACAGGGGAGGCAAAAGACACCGAAGGACTTGCACCACCATCACATAAGATTTGCAATTGGTTGGCAATATCTGCACCAAAATCATCTGGTAACGTTTGATTGTCCTGCGCAGCAGCCACCATACGATGTACCACGTCCTGTGATTTTAATAGAATATCAATCGCTGCACGCGAAGTTGGAATCTTACCATCACGCATCCCATCCAGTAACGCTTCCAGCACATGAGTAAATTTCATGATATGCGTAAAACCAAAAGCACCTGCACCGCCTTTAATCGAATGCGCACAACGGAAAATAGCATTAAGCTCTTCTTTGTCAGCCGATTGCTCGTCCAAATTCATCAAGCGCTCTTCCATATCAGCCAGAAGCTCATAGCATTCAGCCATGTAAGTCGCTTTGAAAATCTGCAAATCATCCATACTCATCACAATATTCCTTCCCCATGCAGAGGCTTTTTGTGGACGGGAATCAGGCGCACATTTTATTGACCACCTGCACCAGTTTTTCTGGATTAAACGGCTTCACAATCCAACCCGAAGCCCCCGCCGATTTACCCTCGTGTTTTTTGCTGTCGTCACTTTCCGTGGTTAGCATTAAAATGGGCGTAAATTTGTACAGCGGGTTACTGCGCAAGGCGGCAATCAGCTCAATGCCATTCATATTGGGCATATTCAGATCGGTAATAATCACATCCACCTTAGCGCCATTGAGTACGTTCAGCGCATGGCGGCCATCTTCGGCCTCTATCACCTCAAACCCTGCGTTTTTTAGGGTAAATGAAACCATTTCACGCATGGTTTTTGAATCATCCACGGTCAGTGCTTTTTTGCTCATGATGCTTTCCTTTGTTGAAGTTCTGCGGATAAACCTAATTGCTCAAATACCAGCTGCATAACAGCGCTAGGCTTTTTGAAGGTGAGGACGTGACCTTGTTGCTCCATGCTGCGCGCGCATGATAAGAGTAGCTGGACAGCAGCCGTCGACAATCGATGAACATTTGACGCTTCCAGAACTAGCGCCGCCTTATCAATATGCCCCAGCAATTCCTGATGCAGTATATCCAGCGATGTCATGTCTAGACATTCTGGCAATGCATAGGTCGTTTTTGTTGATTTACGCGCCACAAAGCCCCCTTTCAGGATAGCTTAGAGCCTAAATTTTCTCGCGCGTGAGAACAAATGCAAACAGATGAGAAAGACTATCTTTCCTCAAATGGTTGCATGGCTACCTCGTCTCCCCAGTCTTTTATAAGACGTTCCTGTGTCATTTTGAGATGAAGCAGGCGGCCTTGCGACGTCATCTGCATAAAGGCAGCGGCAATATGTGGCGTAGTATAAAAGATAATATAACCCAATGACGCACTCGCATACATAGCAAACCATACGGTAGGGTCTTGCAGCTTAGTGTGCAGACCAGAAATACCATTATTATGCACCATGATGACGTCCATCACATGATAATAACAACCTGCAAAGTTTGTTAATGCAACGGTTTTGAATAAATGAAGCTTTGGGTCACGGTCTGAAATATAACAGACCATGGCGGGTAACATACCGACCAAAAGCAGCAATGAGCTAAGCTGTAGACCGACAATACTGATAATAGAAATCAGCACTATCATCAGCTTCTGTTTGCCGGCTTTCTTTTTACGCAATGGTTCTTTTTCGGCCATAAATATCCTATAAATGCATGTATTTTTCGGTCACAGAATAGACAACCAGCAAGCATATAAGAAAGGCGGTCCAGGTAGAAATCTGTTGCCCCAGTTTTTTACCACGCATCAATAAATAACGCGGGTCACTGATATCACGAATCTTCTGCTCATTTAGGCGATAATAAGTGGAGGCACGTTGAAATTCTAATTGATCCCGCAGATAATACATCGGCTCGAAGAGTACCTTCGCCATCCCCGCCAACTGACCAGTAATACAACTGCGTTTAATTTCCTCTTCCAGCGTTTTACGAATCTTGCGATTATGAAACCTATCAAGAAGTGGTAAGCATGTAATGGCCATCCAGTGGCAAAGCCCACGCAATGGCGCGCCTCCAATACGGTCTTGCGCCGTCAGCAACAGCCGCAACATAATTAATTTAGGCTCACTGCTTAAATCAGCAAAACGCGTTAGTTCTGTAATAAAAATTTCTTTATTAATACCCATTTTAGCGGCGAGAAATGCGGCGCTATGACGATCCAACGGCGAGTGGCTATTAGCATATTCAGTCGCTATCGCATCCAGCGTGTGTAGTAGCTGAGTATAATCTGTAATGTGGCGGTCTTTGAGAATATCACTCTGACATGACATGGTAGGATTAATTTCATACAAGACCCGCTCTGGCCCAAAGCCAAGAGAGCGAAGCCGCATCATAATGCGTACCTTTTGCAAACGCCATAATACGGTTGAAACCTTCTGGTTCTTCACGTCTTTTTGCTGGTCTGCCCAGAAATTCGGCAAATCGTCATCCAGTGCTTCAAATAAAAACTGAACGGAATCCTGCTTATCCTTCGTCATCGCTTCTGCCAGCATACTACCAAGGCCGTCTACATTTGCACTCATATCTCGCAAGCGGACAGGGCCAGAAGGATCAAGCGCAATAATCGTGCGGGCTACCAACTCGTTATTGGCCTTAGCACTGACCGTGCGAGAACTACCTGCATATTGTACAATTTTCTCAATTTGCTCGCCCAGCTCTGGGCGGTGTAAGCTCATATGCGCCCAGCGTTGTAGCTTGCCTTCACGAATATTATCGATCGCGTCTTCCCAGGATTCATGAAACGCATGTGCCAGCGCTCTGCGACTCACAAACTCTCTTTCTTTGAAGACATAAGGACGCGCCGCTTCACGTGGAGGAGCAGGAGGAACAAGATTAAAGCGCTTCCCAGCCAGCCACGATTGAATGATTTGTGGCGTCCAGCGTTCTTTCGGTTCATCATTTAGTGTTCCGCGCAAAAAATCCGACATCATTGGCGAAAAATTATGGCGATCTGCTAGAACCGTATAAGATCCTTGTAAAATTACTTGCTGGACATAGACCCTACGTTCGACGTCGGGCATTTTTTTTGCGGTCAGCAAGTAAAGAACCACTACACCCAGTGCAAACACGTCTGCCAGAATATCGCCGTTGCCCTTACCCATTTCAGAGGAAAGTATGCGATCGAGCGGCTCATAAATGAAAGGTTGCGAAAGTCCTGACGGCTCACTGACACATTCACCCAGTAATAATTTGTCACCAAAATAAATATTCTCAAGATTAATCGAGCCGTGGTTCATACCGCGCTCTGCAAACGCTAAAATAATCTGATTAATCGGCGCAATGACCTGCTCAGAGACAAAACGGTCATTCAACGCGCCCTGAGATGCGCTTACTTGCGAGAGCTTCACGCCTTTAGGCTGCTCAAACACGCAAACATAGCGTACTTCACGAAGCTGACTGATGTAACATGCACCAGCAGCCGCGAGGGCTAAAAAATTGGGGTGCGAAAGACTACGAATAGCCTCTACTGTACGAGTGCGATATGGCAAGTGAATCGGACAAACGAGGGCGTAGTAATCCCGCTGCTCTCCACGTTCATCTTTCGCTTTGTACGCTTTGCCAAGGGTAGAGTTAAACGCTTCCAACGGCTGCTGCATGAGAACACGAAAGCGACCCTCAACCAAATCTGGCTCAAGCTGGTCCGCATATTCGGAACGATAAGAGCGCAGATACTGTTTGAGATCTTCGTCCGATATCGGTTCATCCATCAATGCCACGTCCTGCGAAGCATTATCTTGACGCGCCAATGCCTGACGAGACCCACTACCAGTCGAAAGTTGCCGATTCGGTTGATTCATGAAAGTAAGGCGCCCCTGCCAATTTATTTTTATATATGAATCTATATACCGCAGCGCGCCTCCCGCCTCAAGCGCTGAGCACGCCAACTGGGCTGTCTCTATGCGGACTGTGGCAAACAGGTTGCAGGCTGTGGCGGGAATGCGCCTTAAATCGCGTTACATATTGGGGTAATTGGGCCCGCCGCCACCTTCTGGCGTCACCCACACAATATTTTGGGTGGGGTCTTTAATGTCGCAGGTTTTGCAATGCACACAATTTTGCGCATTGATTTGCAAGCGCTTGCCCGCCGCATCCGTCACTATCTCATACACACCTGCTGGGCAAAAGCGCTGCTCTGGCGCGTCATACATCGCCAGATTATGGGCAATCGGCACGCCAGCATCTTTCAGCGTTAAATGCGCAGGTTGGTCTTCGGCGTGGTTGGTATTAGAAATAAATACCGAACTCAAGCGATCAAAACTCACCACGCCATCCGGTTTTTCATAGTCAATTTTTGCGCAATCAGCGGCGGGTTTAAGCTGCGTATGGTCAGCATGGTTTTTAAACGTCCATGGCGCTTTGCCACGAAAAATATACGTCTCCAATGCGCCATAGATCAACCCCGCCCACAAGCCTTTGTGGAAGGCTGGGCGAATATTGCGCACGGCCTTTAACTCATCCGCTATCCACGACGATTTTACCAAAAGCGGATAGCTTTCCAGCACGTCATGCGCACGATTTTGTTGCACTGCAGCAAAAGCTGCTTCGGCTGCTAGCATGCCGCTTTTCATCGCGGTGTGTGTGCCTTTAATTTTGGGCACATTCAAGAATCCTGCGGCACAGCCAATCAACGCGCCGCCCTCAAATGCCAGTTTGGGCAAAGACTGCCAGCCCCCTTCATTCAGCGCACGCGCGCCATAGGACAAACGGCGCCCACCCTCAAAGAGCGGGCGAATGCTGGTATGCTGTTTGAAACGTTGAAATTCCATGTATGGATCAAGATGCGGGTTTTGGTAATCCAACCCCACCACATAGCCCACCGCCACCTGATTATTTTCCAGATGATAAATAAAGGAGCCACCATAGGTTTGCGTATCCATCGGCCAACCAATGGTGTGGGTCACTTTACCTTGCTGATGTTTTTCAGGGGCCACTTCCCACAATTCTTTAATGCCAATCCCGTAGGTTTGCGGGTCGCATTCCGCCCGCAAATCAAACGCCTGCATCAAACGCTGGCTCAGGCTGCCACGGCAACCTTCCGCAAAGAGTGTGTATTTGGCTTTCAGGATAATACCGGGCTGATATTCTGGTTTTTTCTCGCCGTGTTTGCCAATGCCAAAATCACCGGTGATGATGCCCGCCACTTTGCCGTCTTGCACAAAAATATCCGCCGCGGGAAAGCCTGCAAAAATTTGTACGCCCATGCTTTCAGCCTGCTGGCCCAGCCAGCGGCAAAAATTACCAAGACTAATGATATAATTGCCGTGGTTGTTCATGGGTTTTGGCGTGGGCAATCGCCATGAATTTTTGGCGCTTAAGAAACGAAATTCGTCGGAGGTCACAGGGGTGCTAAGCGGGGCACCACGCTCTTGCCAATCCGGCAAAAGCTCGTTCAACGCGCGCGGCTCCAGCACTGCGCCAGAAAGAATATGCGCGCCCACTTCGGAACCTTTTTCTACCACACAGACCGAGATTTCGCGCCCCGCGTCTTTGGCCAATTGCATCAAGCGAATGGCTGCCGACAAGCCCGCAGGGCCTGCGCCAACAATCGCTACATCGCATTCCATTTCATCGCGTTGAACTGCCGATTCGTCGGTCATTTTTAGCCTCACTATTTATTATTCTTGTTTGAATAATAAACATTTTTTGGCGTTTTGACCACCGAATATGCTTACTGATCCATCACCTTACGCCACCAACCGAAGCGCTTCGGCTTTTCTGCCTCCGCAGGGGCAGAAGGAGTAACCGAAATCACTGGCTGAGGCACTGGCTTGGGCGCAGACGCGCTTGGCGCAAATGACGCCATTGGCTGGACCGTTGCACGATATTCAGGTGTGGACGGAGCTGGGTTGCTCGGCGCATAAGACGCGATCACACCAGCAGGCAATGGTGCTTCCGAAGCAGCCGGCGCATAAGAACGACGACCACGCCACCCCCCATTCGATTTTGCATCCGCTGAGCGCGCAACGCGTGATTCATCTGACTGCTGGCCAGTCGCAGCGACAGCGTCACACGCCTCACCTACGCCTGCTTCACCCACTTCACCTTCACGGCCTTTGCGACGATCATCACGGAAACGACGACGACGACCACCGCGTGAACGACGACGACGACGCTCGGTTTTCTGACCATCTTCGCCCACCACAATTTCCACATCATTATCAGCGTCGCCAGCATCTTGAACGTCATCACTCAATTCCACGGCGTCGATTTTCACTGGTGCATCATTGGTATTTTCAGCATCTCCGCGATTGCGGCCACCACGACGGCCTCGACGAGGACGGCGCTCGCCTCGCGCTTCGCCTCTACCTTCGCCACGCCCCTCATTGCGGCCTTCGCTAAGAACTTCCTGCGGTCCGCCCTCACCGTCTTCACGCGGCTCTTGTGAAACACGGGGAGCAGATGGTTGACGTTGCGGACGCTGTGGACGCTTAAGGCTTTCAATGGCTTCTTTATCAATCACACCTGCACGTTCCAGCGTAAAGCCGTCTGGAAGAGCTTTGTCTGAAATCGTGATGTTGATTTGCACCTGATGACGTGCTTCGAGTTCGGTCACAGAGCTGCGGAAATGATTGAGGAAATGCAAGGCGACATCGTTGGAGGTCAGCACGCGCAACTCTGTCGCGGTGCCGAGGCTTGCCTCACGTTCCAGCGTGCGGATAATTTGCAAGCTCACCGTGTTGAAAGAGCGCAGATGGCCACGCCCTTGGCAATGTGAACAGCTCACATGAATGGATTCAGCAATGCTTGGACGCAAGCGCTGACGCGACATTTCTAGCAAACCAAACGGGCTGATACGACCAATCTGAATCTTGGCGCGATCCGCACGCAGCGCGTCTTTCAACGCTTTTTCAACGGCACGACGATTACGCGATTCGAGCATGTCGATAAAGTCGATAACAATCAGTCCCGCTAAATCCCGCAGGCGCAATTGCCGCGCAATTTCTTCCGCCGCTTCAAGGTTCGTTTTCTTGGCCGTTTCTTCAATATTTCGCTCACCGGTCGAGCGGCCAGAGTTGACGTCGATGGCAATCAAGGCTTCGGTCGGATTAATTACCAAATAGCCCCCCGAACGCAAACGCGCCGACGGGTCATACATATTGGCAAGCTGCTCTTCCACCCCATAGCGGAAAAATAATGGCACGCTTTCTTTGTAGTGATGCACACGCACCGCATGGCTTGGCATCAATAACTTCATAAAGTCTTTGGCTTCACGATACCCTTCATCACCCGCTACATAGACATCTTCAATGTCCGAAGTGTACATGTCGCGAATCGAGCGCTTAATCAAATCGCCTTCTTCATAAATCATGGCAGGCGCTTGAGATGAAAGCGTCTGCTCGCGAATCTGGTTCCAGAGTTTCACCAGATATTCATAATCGCGGCGAATTTCAACACGGGAACGGTCAATCCCCGCGGTGCGGATAATAACGCTCATCCCTGTGCTGCGCTCGGGCGAAATCTCGTCCAACATTTCACGCAAACGACGGCGATGTTCGTTATTCGCAATCTTGCGAGAAATGCCGCCACCTTTGGTTGAGTTTGGCATCAACACGCAATAGCGCCCTGCCAGTGAAACATAAGAGCTGAGCGACACACCTTTATTACCGCGCTCTTCTTTAATCACCTGCACCAGAATAATCTGGCCGCGCTTAATCACTTCTTGAATGCGATAACGGCGGTGAATCGAGCGACGACGGGGGCGGCGCTCCTCTTCTTCATCTTCCGACGCGGCAGGTTTTTCAGCATCCTGGCTCGCATGGTCGCCATTGGCTTCATGATGCATCGGAATGGTTTCTTCAAATGATTCACGCAGAGCGCTGGCCTCGGCTTCAGGCGCCGCATCACTCATCACTTCGCCATTTTCAATGGTTTCTGGCTGCCATTCGGCGTCTTGTTCGTCGGCCACCACTTCTGCCACATGCGCATGCACAGGAGCGATTGGCGCATGGCTTTCTTCTGCATCTGGGGCCGCATTTGGCATTGGCACATCCCACGCCGCCACCACTGAACGCAAAGTCTCGTCCTCGCGCTCCATTGCTATTGCAGGGGTTTCTGAAACAAAAGCAGCGTCTTCTGGCCCCACTTGGACATCCATCATCGATACGTCATCTGCTGCATCGTGATCATCGCCATCATCTTCGGCATTCATTTCTTCCATCAATTTCAGGCGGTCCTGCAATGGAATCTGGTAATAGCTGGGGTGAATTTCTGAGAATGGCAGAAAACCTTGTTTACCACCGCCATATTCAACAAAAGCGGCCTGTAATGAAGGCTCTACGCGCGTAATTTTAGCGAGATAGATGTTGCCTTTAATCTGACGTTTGGATTCGGTTGAAAAATCGCAATCAAGCACTCGGCCCTCTTGCTCAACAACAACACGCGTCTCCTGAGAGTGGAGAGCGTCAATCAGCATGCGCTTGGACATGTTAAACTCCTTCGTTTTAACGCGCCACGCCTCCCTTTCCGACATCGACCTGCAAGGACAAAACCGTAGGAAAATCAAGCAGCGCTTTGGCGGGTGACATCAATTCACCGGCGGCTGTAAGCGTGCTGTTAACTCGTGGGAAAAGCTGCAAGAAACCTGTTACGCGCCAACCATCTTGGTTACGCAGAGAGGCCTGTGTCGGCAAAGGAGCACGACGAAATTGGGTTAGAATTTGGGTAAAAACTATGACGGTCACGGCGCACACTGCGGCGAACGCAGGGTCATTCATCAAAGAATCAATGGCATAAGACATGGCGGCCGTGAAAGTATATGGTTCGTGGAGGGCTGAGGTGGCTTTGTAGCAAAGTTACCTCAGCTTTTCAAAAAGGTGGCGATACCCACCAGAGCGAGCCTTGCAACCTTAAGTGGTTTACTATACGCATTTATAAAACAAAGACAACCCTTTACATAAAAAAACAAAAAGGGCTTATGAGGGCACAGAATATTAGAAACCCACAATCTTTTCAGTGGCTTGCTTTGATGATTCAACCACTCATCTGGCTAGCTGTCGCGCTGTGCGCCATTAGCAGCGTTGCCCGCGCAGACAACACGCTCACTATCAATCGCCTGAGCATTACCTCTTCATCACCCAGTCAAGAAACCCTTGTTTTACAACTGAGCGAGCCGGCAACAGCTAAAGTGTTTGCGCTTGAAAATCCTGCGCGACTTGTCATCGACCTCCCCACTTTCCGCTGGAAGGCCACGCTTGCAGGCGCGAGTGAGAGTCGTACCATTAAACATTTGCGCTATGCCCGCTTTAATGAAGACACTTCACGCATTGTCCTCGATCTTCAACAACCATTGAGTCGATTTAATCTTTCTTCTCAAGAGGATAATAGCGTCGTTGAGATTCAGTTATATATCGATAGTGAGACAGAAGAGGAATCTTCAACCCTAAATACCCGCCAGATCCTTCCACCCAAATATGCGGATGTTATTAGCGCCACACCTCGCCCATGGCCACCAGCGCCACAATTCAAACCCAATAAACCTTCTGCCACTCTTGCTGAGCCAATGCTTGACGATAAAGATGAAAGCACGACCACGCTTGAGCCGCCAAAACCCCAACATTCTGGCAAGAAACTATTGGTCATGATTGATGCTGGCCATGGCGGCAAAGACCCTGGTTGTATTGGTGAGAGTGGTACGCACGAAAAAGAGATTACCTTTGCCTACGCTAAAGCACTCAAGCGTGCATTAGAAGAAACAGGACGTTTCCGTGCGAACCTGACACGCGACACCGACAGTTTTATTCCACTGCGCGGTCGGACCAAAATCGCACGCAAAGTTAAGGCCGATATTTTTATTTCGCTGCATGCCGACACAGCACTTGGGGCAGATGCGCGCGGGCTTTCGCTCTATAGCTTGTCTTTGAGTGGCGGCGACAAAGAAGCCGATGCACTGGCCGCACGCGAAAATAAAGCAGATATTATAGATGGGGTTGATTTGTCGGGCGCTTCTGCGGACGTGGCCGATATTCTCATTGATATGGCCCTTCATGATTCGATGAGTAAATCTAAAAAGCTTGGCAAAGCAATGATTGAGGGGGCAAAAAAAGAAGGCGTCCCTCTTTTGACAAACCCTCAGCGTGAAGCGGGGTTTGCGGTGCTTAAAATTGCCGACATCCCTTCAGTACTTGTAGAGCTGGGCTTCCTGTCACATCCCGAAGAGGAGCGACTGCTGAAAACATCCGCTCATCAGGAAAAGATTATTCGGGCATTAGTGCGCGGCATTGACAGCTTCGCTACGAAGGCTAAATAGAGCCTAACCTTTTTCAAAAGAAAGCCCGTATGCCTGATTTGTTAAACTCTGAATCGCTTAAACAGTGGCGACATGGCTGGCGCGCATGGGTTTTGGGTGCAGTTTCTTTGTGCTTTATGGGGTTGATTCTTAGCTTGCTGGTCGTATGGGCGGTTTTCTCTTACTACAGCAAAGACCTGCCGGGTTTTGAAAAGCTGGTAAATTATCAACCTGCCACCGTGACTCGCCTTTATGCGGATGATGGCCGGTTGCTTGCTGAATATGCGGTGGAAAAACGCGTGTTCGTACCACTTTCATCCATTCCTAAGCCGCTCATCCACGCCTTTCTGTCAGCCGAGGATAAAAACTTCTATTCGCATGGCGGCATTGATTTTATGGGTTTAGGACGTGCGATCTTTACCAACCTTAGTAACTATGGCGGCGGCCATTCACCTGTAGGCGGTTCAACCATCACACAACAGGTTATCAAGAATTTCTTGCTCACCAACGAAAAAACTTTTGAGCGTAAAATCAAAGAAGCGATTTTGTCATTTCGCGTCAGCAAAACTTTGTCCAAAGACAAAATCCTCGAGCTCTATCTCAACCAAATTTATCTTGGTTCTGGTTCTTATGGCGTGGCAGCAGCGGCGCTCAATTATTTCAATAAATCGATTGATGATTTGACGCTGGAAGAAGCCGCGTTTCTAGCCGCTTTGCCTAAAGCGCCTTCGGCTTATAATCCGCGCCAATTTTATGAGCGCGCTAAAGGTCGCCGCGATTGGGTCATTAGCCGCATGGAATCAGACGGCTATGTGAGCCCTAATGAAGCCATGATCGCGCAAGCCAAGCCGATTTCACTGCAACGCCGCCAGCGAGATGAATTAATTCAAGCCGATTTCTTTGCCGAAGAAGTGCGCCGCGAGCTTGCGCAACGCTTTGGGTCCGACACATTATATGAGGGTGGGCTATTTGTGCAAACCACCCTTAACAGCGCTATGCAAGAAGCCGCAGATAATTCGCTGCGCCATGCGCTGGAAGCCTATGACCGCCGCCACGGCTATCGCGGCCCTGTGGCGCATTTAAATGACACCAAAGACTGGAAAACGGTGCTCACCAATTTGCCGCAACAAAAATATGCGCGCTTGCCAGAACATCAATTAGCCATGGTGCTGAGCATAGAAAAAACCAGTGCCAACATAGGCTTTACAGACGGTTCTGCCGCTACGCTGCCCGCCGATGAGGTCAAATGGACAGGCAAACCACTGGCCAAAGCCGTGAGTGTGGGAGATGTGATTTTAGTCGAAAAAATTGGCGCACATTCGACCGCGGATGACAATAAAAAACCCACCAAAGATCCGATGAAAGACCGCTATAAGCTGGTGCAACAACCGGCAGTCAATGGTGCGATGGTGGTCATTGAAAATGCCACCGGCCGGGTGCGTGCCCTCAGCGGCGGCTATATTTATGGCGACACCGAATTTAACCGCGCCACTCAAGCGCTACGTCAACCCGGTTCGGCGATTAAACCGTTTGTCTATTTGGCCGCACTGGAGAATGGTTTCCGCCCTAACTCCATCATCATGGATTCCCCCATTGAGCTTTCGCAAGGAGCAGGCCTTGGTATGTGGCGCCCCCAAAACTATACGGACGATTTCTTGGGTGCTTCCACCATGCGTACAGGGTTAGAGCAATCCCGCAATGCCATGACCGTTCGGCTTGGAACATCTATTGGTATTGATAACGCTACCGAAATTATGCAGCGTTTTGGTATCTATGACAAACCTCAGCGCATGTTTTCGACTGTGCTGGGCGCGCAAGAAACCACCCTGCTCAAACTCACCTCGGCCTATGCCATGCTAGCCAATGGTGGCAAGAAAATAGTACCTTCGCTGATCGAGCGGATTGACGATCGCCATGGCAAAACTGTTTTGCGCCATGACGAGCGTGAATGTAAAGATTGCCAAGTCGCGGAAGGGGTATCGATTGATAAAATCCAGCCGCCTGAGTTAGAAGATGTTCGTCCAATTCTTTCCGAGGCAACCTCCAGCTACCAGTTGGTGCATATGCTTGAAGGCGTGGTGCAACGCGGTACTGCCAAGCGTGCCAGCAAGCTGGGTAAGCCGTTGGGCGGCAAAACCGGCACCACCAATGACAGCCGCGACACATGGTTTATCGGCTTCTCCCCTGACATTACCGTAGGTGTCTTTGTAGGCTATGACAAACCACGCTCTTTAGGCAAAAAAGAAACAGGCGGTGCGGTTGCGCTTCCTGCCTTCATCGAATTTTTTGAAACCGCGCAAAAAGACGTGCCCGCTAAAGATTTTGTGGTGCCCGAGGGGATTGTCATGCGCCCAATTGCCCGCGTGTCTGGCCAAGTGCTGCCAGCTGACGCGTATCAGGTGGATGGTAATGCAGTGATTATGGAAGCCTTTAAGGTGATTGAAAATAAACAGCCACCAAGCGAAGAAATCATACAAGACAATACCTTGCCTTGGTTGCGCGAAGAAAAAGAGCAAGCCGCGCCCCTGAGTAATGATTATCCTTCGGCGCGCCCAAGCCGCATCCCCTTTGGATCACCGTCTCGCCCATTAACACAAGACGAAGTCAATCCATCAGAGTTTGTAACGCCACGGACAGGTGCCACCTCGCCACCTGCAGCCTATTCACCGAAAAATGCAGCACCCGCACCGCTTGAATTTGCGCCACCACCTGCTGCACCGCAATCAGGAAATGATGAATAAATGAAAACCGAGACCCTTGCGCAAATCGAGAAAATCCGCCAATCGCAATCCATGTTGCGGAGGTTTCTTTGACTATGACAGCGCCAAAATCCGACAAGCAGAATTAAACGCACAGGTTGAAAACCCAAATTTGTGGAGCGACGCCGCCAATGCGCAAAAAATCCTGCGTGAACGCAGCTACCTGGATAACGTGCTGAGCCAATATGAGCGTTTAGACGCCGAACTAAATGACACCATTACCCTGATTGAACTGGGTGAAGAAGAAGGCGACGAGACAGTGGTGGAAGCGGCAGAAAATGAGCTAGGTACGCTCGTCCACACCTTGGCGAAAATCGAGCTCGAAGCCATGCTCTCCGGCGAGGCGGACGCCAATGATTGCTTCATTGAAATTCACCCAGGTGCTGGCGGCACCGAAAGCCAAGATTGGGCGGCCATGCTCCTGCGCATGTATATGCGCTGGGGCGAGCAGAAAAATTATAAAGTCGAACTCGTGGACGAAATGGCAGGCGACGAAGCGGGTATTAAATCCGCCACCATCAAGCTCATGGGCCATAATGCCTATGGCTGGGCAAAAACCGAAAGCGGCGTACACCGCCTTGTGCGTATCTCGCCGTTTGACAGCAACGCCCGCCGCCACACCAGCTTTGCCAGCGTGTGGGTCTATCCGGATATTGACGACCGCATTGAAATCGAAATCCTTGATAAGGATCTCCGCATCGACACCTACCGCGCATCTGGCGCAGGCGGCCAGCATATCAATAAAACCGACAGCGCGGTGCGCATCACCCACATCCCCACCAACATTGTGGTGCAGTGCCAAAGCTCGCGCTCCCAGCACAAAAACAAAGCGGAAGCCTTCCGCATGTTGCGCTCGCGCATGTATGAGCAAGAGCTGCAAAAGCGTGAGGCCGCCGCCTCCGCCGCAGCCGCCAGTAAAACCGACAATGCATGGGGGCACCAGATTCGTTCCTATGTGTTGCACCCCTACCAATTAGTCAAAGACCTGCGCACCAACATCGAAACCAGCAATACCGCAGGCGTGCTGGACGGGGATTTAGACGCCTTCATGGCCGCGGCACTGGCCGACCGCGTGGGTAAAAAAGAGGAATAATTTTATACTTTTATTTCTTTAATTTAAATTCCTGTTTTGCCCCTTGTGCTTCACCTGGGAAAGCACCTGAGCGCACTTCATCTGCAAATTCTTTGGCAGCTTGGCGAATCAGCCCATTCAAATTCACATATTGCTTCGAGAAGGTCGGCGCGCGTTCGGTGAGGCCCAGAATATCATCAATCACCAGCACCTGCCCATCACATGGGTGGCCAGCGCCAATCCCAATCACGGGGATGCTGACTGCCGTTGTCACCGCTTCCGCCACCTCTGGCATCACCGCTTCCAGCACCACACAAAACGCCCCTGCTTGCTCTACGGCTTTAGCATCTGCCACAATTTTATCGAGCGATGCTTGATCCTTACCTTGCTTTTTGAAACCGCCCAAAGATTTCACATGCTGCGGCATCAGACCCACATGCCCCATCACCGGCACCCCGCGTGAGGTCAGCCACCCAATAGTTTCGGCCATCTCCACGCCACCCTCAATTTTCACGCCGGTGCAACCCGTTTCACGCATCACCCGCGCGCAATTATCCATTGCCGTGTAAGGTGAGCTTTGTACCGTGCCAAACGGCATATCCACAATGACGCACGCCTGCTGCGCGCCGCGCACGACGGCTTTACCATGCGCACACATCCATTCCAGCGGCACATTCAGCGTATTGGGCTCGCCGTACATGACCATGCCGAGCGAATCTCCCACCAGCAAAATATCTACATATTCGTCCAACATGCTGGCTTGTGGTGTGGTATAAGCCGTGAGGATAACCAACGGATGGCCAGACCCTTTGCGAGCACGCAAGGCAGGAACATTTCTTTGTGGCTGAATAGATGGGGTGGGAGGGTTAGCAGACATGCGTTAAACTCCTTCTGTGGATGGTGTGGGGGCAGCAGATGCCATCGCTTGTGCGTCTTTCTCCGCGCGCGGATCTTTCAGGCTCGGTGAATTTTTAGGAATGCTAAAAGTGATCGTGGTGCCCACACCCTCTTCACTTTTAATATCAAATTTCCCGCCAATCAATTCCACAAATTTCTTAGTCAGAGGCAAGCCCAAGCCTGTGCCTTCATATTTGCGGCTCAGCGCGTTGTCCACCTGACCAAACGGCGACATAGCGCGGGCAATGTCTTTGGCGGCAATCCCAATGCCTGTGTCTTTAATTTCAATCATCACCGCTTCGTCGCTAATCTGGCGCCAAATAGTGGTTTTCACGCTGCCGCCCGCATTAGTGAATTTCACCGCGTTGGACAACAAGTTCAACATCACTTGTTTAACTTTTTTGGCGTCCGTACTCAAAATAAAATGCTCACGGGGAATATCTTCCAAGAGCTGTACATTGGCTGATTCTGCACGCGGCTGCACCAAACGAATGGAGTTGCGCACCACTTTGGTAATGTCCACCTCTTCTACCTGCAAATCCAGCTTGCCCGCTTCTGCTTTGGAGAAATCCAGAATATCGTTAATTAAGCTCAGCAAATGTTTACCTGAGCCGTGAATATCCTTCACATAATCAAGATACTGGGCATTTTCAAACTGGCCCATCAGCTCATTCATCATAATTTCAGAAAATCCGATAATCGCATTTAAAGGCGTGCGCAGCTCGTGCGAGACGTTGGCGAGGAACAGTGATTTATTGCGGCTTTCTGCCTCTGCCGCAGACGCTTGCGAAGCCAATTCTACGTTAGATTCATATTGCTTGGCAATAATGCCCTCTGCTTTATTAGTAAATATCCACAGCAACCCTAAAATTAACATGAATAATGCCGCCACACTTCCCATGCCTACATAGGCAAACATACTCAGACGTTGCCACTGCGGCGTTACATCCACATAGACTTCCATCACGCCTTGCACATATTTTTGTGCATCATCAATCGCAAAGACCTGCGGCACGTAATTGCGCGAGAAAATCGGCACAAAACTATGCACTAACGTACCTTCACTTTGGCCACCCGAAAGATTGGGGAAACGGCTGTCTTCAGCAACCACACTGGTTTTTTGCCCTAGCAGAGCTTTTTGCAGGCGTGCGCGGCGCTCTTGAGTAGCAGCCTCATTCATTTGCACATCTGGCGGCAAGCCAGTGGCGGAAGGCATTGCCCCTGGAGTCACTGACAATAGTTTTGCGCTTTGCTTGGTGTAAAGATTAGCCTGCACCATGATAGCGCGACCTAGAAACTGGTTTGCGGCTTGCTGAAACTCATAATAAGGTTTGTATTGTGCCCATTGGCTAGGAGGTATTTTGTAGGTCTCAAATTGCTTGAGCACCTCGGACATACGCTTGGGCTCCCAAACGGTATAAACAAAGGAGTTGGCCATGCTCTCATTGGAGCTTTGCACCAATGTGCGGAGGTTTTCAGCCCCTTGATGTTTAAAATAGCCGCCCAACACCACAGCCCCGGCGATAACCAGCGCACAGGCAATGTAAGAAAAGAGTCGGATGTAGTGAAACATTGGCTGGCTAGTAAAATGTGAATAATAATCAGGATATTGTCACGCGAAAGGCAGGTTGGCAAGGGGTGGCAGACGCCTTTTTCCTTATTTTATGCGGATTTTTATAGTGTTTTGTCTATTTTACTCACCCTCGCGCTTGACAAACTCCTGATGCAGCGTTAAACACGCCACCTCTTTAATGAAAAAATTTGAAAACGAGTCGTCATCATGAAACGCACTTACCAGCCTAGCAAAATCGTTCGCAAACGCCGTCACGGCTTCCGCTCTCGCATGGCAACTGTTGGTGGCCGTCAGGTTATCGCACGCCG
>JAIXRX010000158.1 GCA_027485005.1 Alphaproteobacteria bacterium | reverse complement strand
GCGCTGGAGCTGGGTGCTTCCGCGATTATTTTAGTGCATAACCACCCCAGTGGTGACCCCAAGCCCTCCCAAGCGGACATTGAAATTACCAAGCAGATTGTGGCGGCATGCACGCCGTTGGGCTTGCTTGTGCACGACCATCTTGTTATGGGTGAGAAAGGGCATTTCTCTTTCAAGAGCCAAGGCTTACTATAAAATAATAACAGAGGGCGCATGAGTAAAAAAATTCTGGTCACAGGCGGCGGCGGTTTTATTGGCACCCATGTAGTGCATGCGCTGCGCCAAGCTGGCCACACGGTAAGGGTTTTTGATACATTTTATGTTTCCCCGCCAGCGCCCGCATTGCAAAAAGCGCAGCTGTGGATGGGCGACGTGAAAGACGCCAAGCTGATGAAGCAAGTGTTGGAAGGCGTCGATGCTTGCGTGCATTTGGCCACCGTGCCGTCCATCGAGCGCGCGCGCGGTGCGGCGGATATGGATGCGACGGTGCCACTTTTTGAAGTGTTGGCTAAAGCGAATATCCCCACGGTTTTTGCCTCGTCCTCCTCCATTTATGGCAATAACGAGCATACGCCGCTGAAAGAAAGCGAGCCAAACGCACCGCTGAGCCAATATGCGGTCGATAAAACCGTGTGCGAAATGCAGGCCAAGGCCATGAAACAAAAATACCCTGCATGGCAGGTGGTGGGTTTGCGCATGTTCAACGTGTATGGTGAGGGGCAATCCATTCAGTCGCCTTATTGCGGCTTGATAACGATTGTGTGCCACCGTTTGCGCCATCATCAACCGATTCAGATTTATGGCCAAGGCGAGCATGTGCGTGACTTTGTGCATGTGGAAGATGTGGCGCATGCGTTTGAACGCACGCTCGATAAAATGCTGCATCAGCAAACCTTGCCACAGCTGGTCTATAATGTGTGCAGCGGCCATGGGGTGACGCTTAAAGAGGTGATTGACAGCATTGAGCGTAAATCTGGCCGCGTAATGAAGCGTGAATATCTGCCACCTAAACCGAGTGATATTATGGTGTCGGTGGGTGACCCAAGCGCGGCGCAAGCAGATTTAGGATTCAAAGCAGAAAAACCATTGGATAAAGGCATCAGCCAAGCCATTGACTATTATTTTGGAGGGGTGGCAGGCCACCGATAATTTATGCAATCTTTTGGTTTCAACCATTTGTTAAAACATATGTGGCTGGCGTTGCTGGCCTGCTGGCCGCTGAGTGCCTGTGCGCAAGCACCGGAAGCCCCACCCAAAAGCTGGGCAGTTTATTACAGCAATGATCTGCCGGCTGAAACCTTTTTGCGATTTGACCTATTGGTGTTTGACCACCAAGCTCACCCCACGCTGCGCCCACTGATTCAACGCGGCAAAACAGTGCTGGGATATTTAAGTGCAGGGGAAGTTCAAAATGATCCTGCGCGTGGTTATTATGCCGAACTCGACCAGCTGGATTTGCTGATTAAAAGCGATACCCACCATACCGCAGTTTCTAGTATTGAAAGCACGCCCGTGGATATTCGTCATCCGGAATGGGCGCGGTTGATTGTAGAGGAAATGATTCCTGCGCTTTTGCGCCAAGGGTTTGATGGGGTGATGCTGGACACGATTGATAGCTCGGTGGCGTTGGAAGAAAAAGACCCAGTGAAATATGCGGGCATGAAACAAGCGGCGATTCATTTGATTAAAGCGATTCGTATGAATTATCCGCATATTAAAATTATGCTGAACCGTGGCTTGGAGATTATTCCTGCGATTGAACAAGATGTGGACTATATCCTCGCTGAAAGCATTCACACCACTTATGATTTCAAAACCCAGAAACATGGCTTGGTAAAAGACAGCTATTATGAAAGCATCGCGAAATATCTCAAAGACGCCCAAGTGCGCGCGCCGCATTTGCAGGTGGTGAGCTTAGATTATTGGGACATGAAAGACGAAGCGGGCGTAAAGAAAATCTATGAGGCGCAACGCAAACATGGATTTGTGCCGTATGTGACGCATATTTCTCTGCACCAACTCACACCGGAGCCAAAATAATGAAACAGTTACTGGCATGGGTGTTTCTTGGATGGTTGGCCGTGGTGCCACTGGCGCATGCACAGGAAAACAATACGCAGACACCTTTGCCCCGCGTGATTTTGGGGATTTATGACAGTGCCGAAGAAACAACCCCGCGCCAGACTGACATTCACCGACTGCTGGAAATGCCTGCCAACTATTTGGGGTATGATGTTCAGTATCATGCCGTGCAATCACCACTGCCAAAGTTAAATGGCAATGTTGCCGCCGTGATGATTTGGCTGAATGCGTCGGTGAATGTGAAAAACCCTGCGCAGTTTTTGCAGTGGCTCAAAACTGAAGTGATTGATGCAAAACGCAAATTAGTAATTGTCGGGAATTTGGGGATTGGGCAAGAATTTCGTAAAACCAAAGAAGGCATGGCGCTATTAAATAGTGTCATGGCGCCACTTGGTTTGGTGGATGAAAATGCGTGGGTGGATTTGGTGTATAATGCGCGTGTTGCTACTAAAAATCTGAACATGGTAGAGTTTGAGCGCCCGTTTGGCATTCAGTTGCAACCCTACCATTATATGCGCCGTAATAACACAGAGGCGGTCACGCATCTTTCCATTGCGAACCCTAAAGAACATAAAAACCCAGCGGATATGATTGTGACCAGCCCATTTGGTGGGTATGTGGCGGATCAATATGCGATTTATCGCGGGCAGGACGCTTCGGGCGGTTTGCGCGTGCAGCAATGGCTGATTAACCCATTTGAGTTTTTACGCTTAGCACTTGGAAGTGACGCGCT
>JAIXRX010000038.1 GCA_027485005.1 Alphaproteobacteria bacterium | reverse complement strand
CCGAGACAGCCTTGAGCTGGCTTCATGTGAAATTCAGAAGAATTTCGCGGCAACCAAACACAACAACGAAAGACCAAACTTCATGAATATCATTGTCCTCAGCCTATTTCGCGGCATCACCAAAGGCGAGGTGCAGGCGCTTTTTGACACCTTTGGTACGGTGGATCATTGCGAACTGGTCGTCGATAAAAACACTGGACTCTCCAAGGGCTTTGCGTTTGTGAATATGCCGAATCAAAACGAGGCCGAAATGGCCATCATGATGCTGAATAATAAACGTGTGCGCGGCAACCGCATCCGCGTCAAAGAACACACCGGCCAGTAATATAAAACGGCCGACCCAGCCTTGAGCGCGTCTCATGTAAGGTTTAGTAAAACTGAACGGAGACAAACATAAAAAGGACTCCCATGGAAAAATCTCAACCCAATAATCCGCTTCACGGCGTCACACTCGAAATGATGGTGACCGCGCTCCAGCGTCATTACGGCTGGGACGAGCTGGGGGATCACTTAGGTGTGCGCGCTTTTGAAGACCGCCCCACCATTAAATCCGCGCTCAAATTTTTCCGCAAAACCCCATGGGCGCGGGAAAGGCTGGAAGCGCTGTATCTCGCGCTTCCTCCATCCGCCATCAGCCCACCCAACGATTAAGACGCGGTATAGGCCAGCTTCTGCTCAGAGCTGCGCGCGCGCAGGCGGCACAGTGCATTGATGTAGGCCATGGCAGATGCGGTCAGCGTGTCGGTATGCGCGCCGTGGCCGCTGGCCAAGAACCCATCCGCATCCTCCAGACGAATCGTTACTTCGGCTTGCGCATCTGTCCCTTGGGTAATCGCATGCACCTGATACAGCTTTAACGTGGCAGCGTGTGGCACAATTGCGCGAATCGCGCGGAAAGTGGCATCCACCGAGCCTGCACCCTCTTCCGAAGTGCTGCGCTCCTGGCCGTCGACTGACAAGACCATATCGGCGCGCTGCTCGCCGACCGAGCCGCACACCAAACGCAAGCGGCGGAATTGAATCGGAGCAGCAGCCTGCGCACCTGCATCCACCAACGTCAAAATATCTTCATCGTAAATGTCTTTTTTGCGGTCTGCCAAATCTTTGAAGCGGTTAAATGCATCTTCAAACGCATTGTCGCCCAAAGTGAATCCAAGCTCTTCCAGTTTGGCACGGAACGCATGGCGGCCCGAATGTTTGCCCATCACCAGATTCGATTTTTTGAGGCCCACCGATTCCGGCGTCATAATCTCGTAAGTGCCCGCATGTTTCAGCATCCCGTCTTGGTGAATGCCCGATTCATGCGCAAAGGCATTCGCGCCCACAATCGCTTTATTCGGCTGCACACCCACCCCCGTCACCGAGGTCACAAGACGTGAAAGCTTGGTAATGTCTTCAGTTTTTATACCCATCTCAAACGGGTATAAATCTTTGCGGGTGGCAATGCTCATCACCACTTCTTCCAGCGCCGTATTGCCGGCACGTTCGCCAATGCCGTTAACAGTGCATTCAATCTGGCGGGCGCCCGCGCGCAACGCCGCTAAGGAATTCGCCGTCGCCAAGCCCAAATCATTCTGGCAATGGGTGGAGATAATCGCTCTGTCAATGTTCGGCACCTTTTCTTTCAAGGTGCGAATAATAGTGAAATATTCCTCTGGCGTGGTGTAGCCCACCGTATCAGGGATATTGATGGTGGTCGCCCCCGCTTTAATCGCGGTTTCCACCGCTTGACACAAATAATCCAGCGGCGTGCGAGTCGCATCCATCGCCGACCATTCCACATCGTCCGTAAAGCCGCGCGCGTAAGACACCGTGTCTTTAATTAGCTCCAGCACTTGCTCATTGGTCATTTTGAATTGATATTTCAAATGAATCGGCGAGGTCGACATAAAGGTGTGAATACGGCCACGACGCGCGGGTTTAATCGCTTCGGCGGCGCGTTCAATATCTGCCTTTTTTCCACGGGAAAGAGAGCAAATAACTGCGTTTTGTGCACGCTGCGCAATCGCCTTCACAGATTCAAAATCGCCATTGCTGGCCATCGCAAAACCCGCTTCAATCACGTCCACGCCCATCTGGTCAAGTGCTTCGGCAACCAACAGTTTTTCTTCCAACGTCATGGAAAAACCAGGCGATTGCTCGCCGTCGCGCAGGGTGGTGTCAAAAATCACTAAACGTTCAGTCATGGTCGCCTCGTCAAAATATCAGGGCGCGTAGAATGCCGCCTTTTCTTGATGTTGGCAAGTGTTACCAGCGGCGAGGACAGGAGTCCGAGCCAGCCTTGAGCTGGTTTCATGTGAGGTTCAGGTGAACCGAACGGAAACACATGTAAAAAGGACAGGAGTCCGAGAGCGCCTGCGGCCAAGCGCCATGTGAGGCGCAGGAGCGCCGATAGCGGGCGCAAATGCAAAAAAAGGCCAGTAGGCCGAGCCAGCCTTGAGCTGGTTTCATGTGAGGTTCAGTAGAACCGAACGGAAGCAAATGGAACAACTGTCACACAATCTTCACACAATAGTGCAGCCTTTTGCGCTATATTCCACCTGTTTTCTTTTAACTCCTGCGGAGAAAAACAAGAACAATAACCAGTAGGAATTTTTATACATTATGAAACTAATTAACATACCGCTCCTGACTCTGGTGAGTATGGACGGTAATAGCGCAAAACGCCGGTTAGATTATCTCGCCGGCAATTTCTGGGAAGAACTTGAACCAACAGTTTTGTTGGACAACATCAAAACCTTCCATCGTGACTGGAAAATAGCAAAAGATTGGCTGGAAGTCGTCAATCGTCTGAGGCACAATCCCCATGTTCTACTCACGGTAGAAATTGGGATAGCCCCTGTCGATGACGAAGCAGATGCTGCTCTCTGGCCAGTCGTGGAAGCAAAAGACCTTAAGCGTATGCTGGAGGTCTTGGATCGCTACCAGCCGAGCAAGCCCGAAAGGGCCTATGAAAAGGCAGTAAACGATATTTTAGCAAGCGCCATTGGTTTTGTTGATCTACAAATCAAAAGGTTTTCTAAAGTTGATGGAATATTGACTTTCATTTATAGTGTTTTTGGCAAAGTTTTTGTCCCAAAAGTCGTCAAAGTAAAAGCCAGTATCCGTATTGAAATGCTGTTGCTGGATAAGTAAGAAAAAGGCATTCGGAACTTAGATTCTGAATGCCTTTTCTTTT
>JAIXRX010000110.1 GCA_027485005.1 Alphaproteobacteria bacterium | reverse complement strand
TGGGTTGTGTTATCCGAATGCATCTTAAAACGAAATGAAGATAGTCTCCGAATCAGCCCTGAGTAGCACGGTATGAAACCGAATCAATCCCATTTCACGATGGGTGGAAGGGACATGAGAATCGCTTCCGTATTGCCGCCGGTCATTAGGCCAAAGCGGGTGCCACGGTCATAGAGCAGATTAAATTCCACATAGCGGCCACGACGACGCAGTTGATGTTCGCGCTGCTCGTCTGTCCATGGTTGGTGCTGGTGGCGCGAGACAATGCTTGGATAAATCTCGGCAAAACATTTGCCCACATCTTTGGTAAATTCAAAATCCTTGTCCCAATCTTCCGCGAGATAATCATAGAAAATGCCGCCAATGCCGCGTGGTTCGCCACGATGTTTGAGGAAGAAATATTCGTCGCACCATGGTTTGAATTTGGCGTAATAATCGGGGTTGTGCTTGTCGCAGGTGGCTTTGAATGCGGCATGAAAATCGCGCGTGTCTTCTTCACGCGGGGTCATCGGCGTCAGGTCCGCGCCGCCACCAAACCACGTGCGGGTGGGGTTTTCGGGGTCACCCACCATAATCATGCGGGTGTTCATATGCACCGCAGGCACCAGCGGGTTCTGCAAATGCGCCACCAGTGAAATGCCGCTTGCCCAGAAGCGTGGATCAGCGTCTGCCCCTGGAATTTCTTTGCGAAACGTTTCTGAAAATTCACCCATCACGGTGGAGATATTCACGCCGACTTTTTCAAAGACGCGGCCTTTCATGACCGACATTTCACCGCCGCCACCGCCTTCGCGGTTCCACGGCGTGCGGGTAAACATGCCAGCGGGTTGGTCGCTCAATGGTCCCTCTGCTTGGTTGCCCTCAATCGCTTCAAACGCCGCACAAATTTCGTCCCGCAACAGTCGAAACCATTTTTGCGCCGCATGCTGGCGGTGAATGGAAAGTGGTGCGTTGTCTTTAAATGCAGGCTGGGTCATGAGTTGGAATCCTTCTCTTGTGCGTTTTTCTAAAGCCTTTTCAGCTTAGATGCAATGAGGTCAGCGGGTGCGCAGCGGAAACAATTCAAAAAGCACCCACTTGTCGCAGTGCTTCCGCTAGCACAATACTCGCCGCTTGCGCCACATTCAGGCAGCGGGCGGGCGGCTGCATAGGGATGACCACGCGGTGCGGGATGTCGTCCGTGATACTTTCGGGCACGCCCGTACTTTCCGCCCCCACCATCAGCACGTCTTGCGGGGTAAAGGCAAATTCATGGTAATTCACCGCCGCTTTGCTGGAAAGCAGCACAATCCGTCGCCCTTCCGTTGCCATTTGTGCCTTGAAAGCATTCCAGCTGGCGTGGCGGCGCATGGCCGCAATTTCCACATAATCCATCCCCACACGTTTGGCGCGCTTATCGTCCAGCGGAAAGCCGCAGGGCTCAATGACCTCGCAGCCCGTGCCAAAGCAGGCCACCAACCGCAGCACACTGCCCAGATTCTGAGGCATATCCGGCTGAAACATGGCGATAGAGGGCTTGGAGGCGTGTTGAGAAAGTGACATGCTGAAATTGTCTCGATTAAAAAGTTAATTCACGCCTTGTCTTTAGCAAAGAATTTGACTAATAGGAGGGGGAAATATGGGTACCACTCATTTTTTATTCTCCTAAATAAAAACTAACAAGAGACCTTTCGCTATGGCCTGTTCAGATTCGAAACCCTGCGGACATCATCACGACCATTCGCACGCCCCCAAAGAAAGTGACGCTTCTCGTCGTGACTTCCTTGTGCTTGCCGCGCAAGGCATGGCGGCTGTAGGCGCTGGCTCGGTAGTGTGGCCGTTTATTTCCAGCATGAACCCTGCTGCGGACACATTGGCACTCTCTTCGATTGAAGTGGACTTGGCGCCTGTAGAGCCCGGTCAAAGCCTAAAAGTCATGTGGCGCGGCAAACCCGTCTTTGTGCGCAACCGCACCGCTGAAGAAGTGGAAGCGGCACGTAAAGTGCCGATGAACGAATTGATTGACCCACAAGACGACCAAGCCCGTATCAAAGCTGGCAAAGACAATTGGTTAGTGCTGGTAGGCGTGTGCACGCATTTAGGGTGCGTACCGCTGGGCCAAGCAGGTGATTATAATGGCTGGTTCTGCCCATGCCACGGCTCTCACTACGACACTTCTGGACGTATTCGCAAAGGCCCTGCGCCGAAAAACCTTCTGGTTCCTGAATATACCTTCCTCAACGACACCCGTATTAAAATTGGATAGTTGGATTTATGAGTAACTACAAACCTTCTGGTAAAGTCGCCCAATGGGTAGAACACCGCCTTCCGGTTTTCTCTTTTATCAATCATAGCTTGGTGGAATACCCTACCCCACGCAATTTGAATTATTTTTGGAATTTTGGATCCATCGCTGGGATTTGCTTGGTTTTGCAGATTCTCACCGGTATTTTCTTGGTGATGAATTACACTGCCCATACCACCTTGGCGTTTGACTCGGTTGAGCGTATCATGCGTGACGTCAATTATGGATGGCTGATTCGCTACATGCATGCCGTAGGTGCATCCATGTTCTTTGCTGTTATTTTCATCCACATGTTCCGTGGCCTCTATTACGGCTCATATAAATCGCCGCGCGAATTGTTGTGGATGATTGGTGTGGTCATTTTACTTCTCATGATGGCAACGGCTTTCATGGGTTACGTTTTGCCATGGGGCCAAATGAGCTTCTGGGGCGCCACCGTTATCACCAACTTGTTCTCCGCCTTTCCATTAATCGGCGAGAGCTTGGTGACATGGTTGTGGGGTGGTTTCTCGGTCGATAATCCAACCCTGAACCGTTTCTTCTCGCTGCATTACCTCATGCCATTTGCGATTATCGGCGTGGTGGTATTGCACTTGGTAGCGTTGCATACCCATGGCTCAAACAACCCGTTGGGGATTGACGCCAAAGCACCGAAAGACAAAATCCCTTTCCATCCTTACTACACCATTAAGGATTACTTGGGCTTCACCGTGTTCTTTATTGTGTTTGCGTATTTCGTGTTCTTCCAGCCAAACATGCTGGGCCACCCAGACAATTACATTGAAGCGAACCCATTGGTGACTCCTGCGCACATTGTGCCTGAGTGGTACTTCTTGCCATTCTATGCCATTTTGCGTGCGACGCCTGATATCGGTATTCCTTTCACCGATATCGTGTTTGTGTCGTCCAAACTGGCGGGCGTTCTGGCCATGTTTGGCTCGATTGCGGTGCTGTTTGTTCTGCCGTGGCTCGATACTTCTCCAGTACGTTCAGCTAGTTTCCGCCCATGGTATCGACGCTTTTACTGGTTGTTTGTCATCAACTCAGTTTTCCTTGGATATGTTGGTGGTGCGTCCGCCGATGGATGCAACTTAGGGAGTGCTGGCGATTGCCACGGTGCGATTGCTATTCCAAATGTTGTGTTTGGTCAGCTGGGAATGGCTTATTACTTCGGGTTCTTCTTGGTGATTATGCCTTTATTGTCGCGCATCGAAAAAACGTTGCCGCTGCCCACCAGCATTGCTGAATCTGTTCTGAAACATAAATAATCGACAAGGAGACGCGAAAATGCGCGGCACATGGTTAAAAACTCTTGCTCTTATCACGGCGCTCTCTACCCCCGTCGCCTTGCTTGCTTCTTCGGATGTAAAGGCGCTCAAGGAAGTCCATTGGTCATTTGATGGCGCTTTCGGCACCGTGGACCGTCAAGCCGCTCAGCGTGGTTTTCAGGTTTATAAAGAAGTTTGCTCTTCGTGCCATGGTTTAGGGCGTGTGGCATTCCGCTCTTTAAAGGACATTGGTTTTTCTGAGGCAGAAATTAAAGCATTAGCCGCCGAACGCAGCTACAACACGCTTAATGACGCTGGCGAAACCGTGGAACGTCCTGGTCTTCCATCCGATAAAATCAAAGGGCCTTTTCCTAATGAAGCAGCTGCGCGTGCTGCAAACAACGGCGCTTATCCACCTGATTTGAGCCTGATAATTAAAGCGCGTCCACATGGTGCGAACTATGTTTATTCTTTGCTGACTGGTTATGAAGAGCCGCCCGCTGATTTTGTGGTGGGCGCAGGTATGAATTATAACCCGTATTTCCCAGGTCGTCAGATCGGCATGGCGGCTCCTTTGAGTGACGGCCAAGTGACCTATGCAGACGGCACGGCAAATACAACAGACCAAATGACGCGTGACGTGGTAAACTTCCTGCAATGGGCGGCTGAGCCTGAAATGGAAGCGCGTAAACGCATGGGCATTAAAGTGATGATTTTCCTAAGTATCGCTGCCATTTTGTTTTATATTGCGAAACAGCGCGTTTGGGCGCGTGTCTATCGCGGCGAAGAATAGTCGAAAGATTATTGTATCATGTCATTTGACCTCCTTCTCTACGCTCAAGCTGCCTTGCTTGGCGTAGTTGAGGGGGTCACCGAATTTTTGCCCATCTCATCCACTGGGCATCTCATTTTACTCACAGACGTGCTGGGCTTTCAAGGCCCACCAGGGAAAGTGTTTGAAGTCGCCATTCAGAGTGGCGCGATTGCGGCGGTCATTGTTGTCTATTTTCAAAAATTATTGGGCATGGCCAAGCATGTGTGGCACCCATCCGAGGAACAACATCTGGTAATAGATTTGTTGCTGGCTTTTATTCCGGCCGTCATTGTTGGTCTATTATTTCATGCTCAGATTAAGGCGGTGCTTTTCTCGCCTAAAGTGGTGGCATGGTCGTTGCTAATTGGCGGCATGATCCTTTGGCTCATTGAGAAATATAAACCCACCCCACGTTACTTCACGGCCGAGCAATTGCCATGGCAGCGGGCATTGGGTATTGGATTCATGCAGTGCATGGCGATGATTCCGGGGGTGTCGCGTTCAGGGGCAACCATTGTAGGGGCGCTAATGCTTGGTTTGGAGCGTAAAGCTGCAGCAGAATTTTCGTTTTTACTAGCTATTCCCACCATGTTGGCCGCCACCAGCTATGACCTTTACAAAAACTGGGACGTGATGGATTTTGATGCGGCAGGGCTGATTGCCACAGGCTGGTTGGCTGCGTTTCTAACGGCTATGGTCGTGGTGCGCCGTTTGATCATGTTCCTTGGCAAGCATGGTTTCGCTCCATTTGCCCTGTACCGCATGGTCCTCGGCGTGGTGCTTTTGGTGATGCTCTACTAACGCTTCTGAGCCCTTTCCTTCACGCTGCTTTTCAATGGTCTGCGCCCATTTTGCAGGCGTGGTCTCATGTGCATTCGCGTGTTCTAATGCTTGCTGCGCCAAAGCATTGCTGTGTTCATTGCTATGCACCACCGTGTGTTGATGAGCATGTTGTAGTAAAGGGTGACTCTCAAGCTGTTTCACTTTCTCTGAAATTTTTGCCAGCGCTTCTTGCTCAGTGGCATCCACCTCATCTTGACCAGCAATAAACTTTGCCATGCTGGCAAGAGCGCGCTCTTTTTGCTCTGGCTTTTGTGCCAGCACCATATTGGCTGCCACGTTATATAAACGCTCAGAAAGTTTATCCCCTGATCCACCGGCAGTTTTTGAGCTCATGGCCAGCAAGCTGTTCGCCGCCACAAATGAAGCCTCGGTACCAATATCAAATTTCCATGCATTGCGGCCTTTAAGCCAATCCGCATTTTTCAGCCAGCTTTTGCTTGAATCACGGAAGATGCCTTTATCATGAGTATCAAACTCTTTTTGTAGGCTCTTTAACTGACTATCGGTTGTACGAATTTTATCATCGGTCAGTGCATGACGAGGCTCTGCGTTTAGTACATCTAGTTTACCTTGTGTTTTGGTGATTTCCTCTTCAAGCCCTTTAGGCATACCACCACGTTTTCGCTCGTCCAATGCCCCCCAAATGGTGGACGCGTTTTTGGACAATAAGAATGGTGCGGTAAAGAGCAATGGTTTGCGCTGAATTTTCTCGCCTATCCCACCAAAAAGCCCAGGATCAACACGTTGGCCGTAAATGCCGTTTTGTTCTTGCTCGCGGAAGAAGGCAGGTTTTCGCTCTGGAATGATCATCGCGCCACCAAATGCTGTCAAAATGGCTGCACCACCCACGAGTTTTTTCATATTATTCTGGTTCATACCCGCTTTAATGCTGGCTAGACCACCAGCAATCTCGGTCACGGATTTGAATGCGACAATATTATCTTTCATGAACTCGCTGACTTTTGAACTCATCGAACCATCGCCTTGGAACAACGCTGGCGACATTGGGCTACCACCCGGAATATCAAATTGCTCGGCTTTCATGAAGGTGTGGAAACGGCGCATCACACTATTATATTGCTCTTCGCCAGATTTATGACCAAACGCATACATCAAAACGTCACCCGCCATAAACGAGCCGCCAATGGCCATTTGCGCTTTATCACCACCACGCAAAATGCCCGAGGTAATCGCGAAAGTATTGCCAAGGATGTAAAGCCCAGCTGACAACTTCAAACTATTTTCTTTGATAAACGCACCAATCCCTTGTTTAGGAGGGGTATCTTCGGCAGTAGATTGCTGAGTGGGTGCGCCTTGCACCAGGCCTACATCGCTTAAACGCTTAAATAATGACGGAATATTTTCATAACCGCGCACACGCAGCACCGGCTGGCTGTCTACCATATCATAGCCTACCGCAAGGCCAGCGGCGCGCACTTTGGCGTCCAAGCCTTTCGCGGCGTCCCCTTCAGGTAGGAACAGCACCACTTCAGGAGAGGCCTCCTTACCGGTAGGCACCCGAATTCTGCTGACTGGGCTTTGATTAAATAGATAGTCCAAACGATCCTCGAACAGGTATTTTGTTATTTCTCTACCCTCGAACATAACTGATAATTGTTACAAAATGATGAAGCTTTTATGGATTTCTCAAAATATTTTTCTTTTTTTTCTAAAACTTAAGAAAAGTGACGTGTGATGGGTGACGCGTGAAGCGCGAGGACATTAGTCCGAGGGCGCCTGCGGCGAAGCGCCATGTGAGGCGCAGGAGCGCCGATAGCGGGCGCAAATGCAATAAGGACAGTAGTCCGAGCTCGGCCTTGAGCGCCCCTCATCTGAGCGCAAGGCCTGTTACGCCGTAGCTTTCGCGTAGGCGAAAGACGCGAAGGGAGGGAAATACAATAAAACCAGTAGTCCGAATCAGCCTTGACCTGCTTCATGCGAAACAAAGGAATGGCTTGCAAAAATAAATGTATAAAACCGCTTGACCCTTGGAGGGATTTTGCTAGCTTCTGGCGAATTTGTGCCTAAAGCTAGAAGGCATCAAGAAAATATCAAAAAATAAGGATCGAAAGCACATGTCGCACCATGCCGCGCACGCCCCGCTTAACGCCGCACTCATTCTTGCGGACGGAACGATATTTTGGGGGACAGGCATTGGCGCAAAAGGCACCACGAGTGGCGAAATTTGCTTTAATACGGGCATGACTGGCTATCAGGAAGTGCTGACGGATCTTTCCTATGCAGGCCAAATCATCACCTTCACCTTCCCGCATATCGGGATTGTGGGTGCGAACAGCGAAGATATTGAATCCAAAAAACCTGCCGCGCGCGGCCTTGTGGTGCGTGAGCCTTTGACGGATGAAAGCAACTGGCGCGCTGACAGCAGCTTGCAACAATGGCTAGAAAATAACGAGATGATTGGCATTGCCGGTATCGACACTCGCGCCCTCACTCGCCATATTCGCACCCATGGCGCGCAAAATGCGCTGATTATCCATGCCGAATCCGCTGAAGCCATTAATGCGGCTAAAGCCGCGGAAACATTGGCAGCACTGCCGAACATGAAGGGCCAAGAGCTGGCGAAGGCGGTTTCATGCGCGCAATCTTACAGCTGGAGCCAAACTGCGTGGACGCTGGAAGCGGGCGGCTTTGGCACGCAAGAAAAACCAACCCATCATGTGGTGGCGATTGATTATGGTGAAAAACTCAACATCCTGCGTTTGCTGGCGTCTTATGGCTGCAAAGTGACCGTGGTGCCTGCGCGCACCTCTGCCGCCGAAATTCTGGCGCTGCAGCCAGACGGCGTGTTTCTTTCCAACGGCCCAGGTGACCCTGCCGCCACTGGCGTTTACGCATTGCCAGTGCTGCGAGAATTGATGGACAAAAACATTCCGATTTTTGGTATTTGCTTGGGGCACCAGCTGTTGGCGCTCGCTGTCGGCGGCCGCACCGAGAAAATGAAACAAGGCCATCGCGGCGCGAATCACCCCGTCAAACGCTTGCGCGACAACCAAGTGGAAATCACCAGCCAAAACCACGGTTTTATGGTGGTGGCCGAAAGCCTGCCAGCGAACGCGGAACTGACACACGTCTCGCTGTTTGACGGCACGGTAGAAGGCTTCCGCTTGAAAGACAAGCCAATGTTTGCGGTACAATACCACCCTGAATCCTCACCGGGGCCGCATGATTCACGCTATCTGTTCGGTGATTTCATCAGCTTGATGAACGCCAACCAACAAAAACTCGCAAGCTAATCATTCACTCGCATTCCTCGTCACACTTCACGCATCATCTGCGGAGCTTAACATGCCAAAACGTACTGACATAAAATCCATCCTTATCATTGGCGCAGGGCCGATTGTGATTGGTCAAGCCTGCGAGTTTGACTATTCTGGCACCCAAGCCACCAGCACGCTGAAAGCCGAAGGTTATCGCGTGATTTTAGTGAATTCTAACCCCGCCACCATCATGACCGATCCGGGTTTGGCGGATGCGACGTATATCGAGCCGATTACCCCAGACATGGTAGAAAAGATTATTGCTAAAGAACGCCCAGACGCGTTGCTGCCGACCATGGGCGGGCAAACCGCACTAAATTGCGCTAAGGCGCTTTCTGAGAGCGGTGTGCTGGCAAAATATAATGTTGAGATGATTGGCGCTAATCTCGAATCGATTAATAAAGCGGAAAACCGCGATTTATTTAATCAGGCGATGGAGAAAATCGGCCTTGAATGCGCGAAAAACGGCATTGCTCACAATATCGAAGAAGCGCGCGAAGTGCTGGCGCGCGTGGGGTTGCCTGCGATCATTCGCCCGTCCTTCACCATGGGTGGTTCGGGTGGCGGCATTGCCTATAACAAAGAAGAATTTGAGCAAATTATCGCAAGCGGCTTGGACGCTTCGCCCACCAATGAAGTGCTGATTGATGAGTCGGTGCTCGGGTGGAAAGAATATGAAATGGAAGTGGTGCGCGACAAAAAAGACAATTGCATCATCGTCTGCTCGATTGAAAATATCGACCCAATGGGCGTGCACACAGGCGATTCGATGACCGTCGCACCTGCGCTGACGCTGACCGACAAAGAATATCAACGCATGCGTGATGCGTCCATTGCGGTCTTGCGCGAAATCGGCGTGGATACCGGCGGTTCTAACGTGCAATTTGCGGTAAACCCAGCGGATGGCCGCATGGTGGTAATTGAAATGAACCCGCGCGTGTCCCGTTCCTCTGCGCTGGCCTCCAAAGCCACGGGCTTCCCGATTGCCAAAGTAGCGGCAAAATTGGCGGTGGGCTACACGCTGGATGAGATTTTGAATGACGTGACCAAAGTCACGCCTGCGTCTTTCGAGCCGACCATTGATTATGTTGTGACGAAAATCCCTCGTTTCACCTTCGAGAAATTTCCGGGCACCAACAACACCCTCACCACCGCGATGAAGTCGGTGGGTGAAGCGATGTCGATGGGGCGTAATTTTGCGGAAAGCTTGCAAAAAGCGCTGCGCTCACTCGAAACAGGTTTGAGCGGGCTTGATGAAATTGCCATTCCCAATGCCTCTGGCCCAGAGGATGTGGACGCGATTCGCGCCGCACTCGGCATCCCAACGCCAGAGCGCCTGCTGCATATTGGGCAAGCGTTACGTTTTGGGATGTCGGAAGAAGAAGTGCACCGCATTACCAAATATGACCCATGGTTTATCCGCCAATTGGCAAAAATTGTGGCCGCAGAAAAACGCCTGCAAGCGCAGCCTGCGCTGGTGCAACAAAAAGCCGAATTGCTGGCCTATAAAAAACTTGGTTTCTCCGACAAACGCCTTGGCGCGCTGACTGGCCAAAGTGCGGATGCCGTGCGCAAAGCACGCCATGCTTTAGGTGTGCGCCCAGTTTATAAACGTGTGGATACTTGCGCTGCTGAATTCGATTCCGCCACCCCTTACATGTATAGCTGCTATGAGGGTGATGGCGTGCGCGACGCTGAGTGTGAATCCCGCGTATCTGACCGCAAGAAAGTGATTATTCTTGGTGGTGGGCCAAACCGCATTGGCCAAGGTATTGAGTTTGACTATTGCTGCGTGCATGCGGCTTATGCGCTCAAAGAAGCAGGCATTGAATCCATCATGGTCAATTGCAACCCTGAAACGGTTTCAACGGATTATGACACGTCAGATCGTTTGTATTTTGAACCGCTCACGGCGGAGGATGTGCTGGAAGTGGTGCATACCGAACAGAAAAACGGCACCCTGCTGGGCGTGATTGTGCAGTTCGGTGGGCAAACCCCGCTTAAACTCGCGCAGTTTTTGGCGAATGAAGGCGTGCCAATTATCGGCACTTCGCCAGACTCCATCGATTTGGCGGAAGACCGCGAACGCTTCCAGCAATTGCTGCATAAATTAGCGCTAAAACAGCCTGCGAACCGCATTGTACACCGCGTGGAAGACATTATCTCCCAAGCGGCGGAAATTGGTTATCCCATCGTGATTCGCCCGTCTTATGTGCTTGGTGGCCGCGCGATGCGGATTGTCTATGACGAAGCGGCGCTCAATGAATACTTACAAGAAATGTCGGGCTTGTTTGGTGACGGGCCGATTTTGATGGATAGCTATTTGCAAAATGCGATTGAAGTGGATGTGGACGCGCTGGCTGATGGCGAGCAGGTTTGGGTCTGCGGCGTGATGGAGCATATTGAAGAGGCGGGCATTCACTCGGGCGATTCGGCGTGCTCTCTGCCGCCATATAGCTTAAGCAAAGAGATTATCGACGAAATTCGCAAACAAACGGTGGCGCTGGCCAATGGCTTGAATGTGATTGGTTTGATGAATGTGCAATTTGCGGTGAAAGACGGCGTGGTGTATTTGCTGGAAGTGAATCCGCGCGCCTCGCGCACCGTGCCGTTTGTGGCAAAAACCATCGGCATTCCGCTGGCTAAAATCGCCGCGCGCATCATGGCGGGTGAGAAAATCGCTAGCTTCAAACTGCCCGATTGGGACTTGCTGCAATCCACCCGCAAACATATTGCGGTGAAGGAAGTGGTGTTCCCGTTTGCGCGCTTCCCGGGTGTGGATGTGATTCTTGGCCCAGAGATGAAATCGACCGGCGAGGTGATGGGGCTGGACGATAATTTTGCCCGCGCCTTTGCCAAAGGTTTCTTGGCCACCAACAGCAAAATGCCACCGTCGGGTGCGGTGTTTATCTCGCTTAAAGGTGAAGACAAAGACTCATCTATTCCGCTAGCGAAACAATTGTTGGAGATGGGCTATTCCATCATCGCGACCCGTGGTACTGCCAAGCATTTGGAAGCACATGGCATTGCGGTGGAAACCATCAATAAAGTGCGGGAAGGCCGCCCGCATATTGTGGACCGGATGAAGGATGGCGGGGTGCAGCTGGTGCTCAACACCACCGAGGGCGCACAAGCCATTGCCGACAGTTACGACATTCGCCGTACAGCACTGATGCAGCGCATTCCTTACACCACCACTCTTTCGGGTGCCAAAGCCTTGGTGGCTGCCCTTGGTGCGATGAAGGACGAAGGCTTGCAGGTGAAGGCTTTACAAGAATATTTTAAGTAGTATTGTTAGCATATTGAAATCTAAGGAAGTCCGGTAGGCACCCCTCCGGACTTCCTTTTTTATCCTGAGCAAGGAGATGCCAAATGGAAAAACTACCCGTCACCACCCGTGGATTTGAAGCCATGCATGTGGAAGTGAAAAACCTGAAAACGGTGGAGCGCCCGCTGGTGATTAAAGCCATTGCGGAAGCGCGTGAACATGGCGATTTATCCGAGAATGCGGAATATTCGGCCGCGCGCGAAAAGCAAAGCTTCATTGAAGGCCGCATTCAGGAATTGGAGGATAAAATCGCGCGGGCTGATGTTATCGATGTGTCCTTGCTGTCTGGTAAAGCCATTAAATTTGGCGCGACCGTGAAATTGTTCGACGAAGATGCAGACGAAGAAGTGACCTACCAGATTGTTGGGGATGTCGAGGCGGATATTCGCTTAGGTCGCTTGTCTATCCTCGCGCCGATTTCTCGCGCACTCATTGGTAAAACAGAAGGCGACACGGTGGAAGTCACTACACCGAAGGGCAAAAAAACCTACGAGATTTTGTCGGTGGCATTCAAGGCCTAAACCATGACAACCCCGTACACCATCTGGGCACTGATTGACGACCGCCCTGGCAATGCCACCCAAGTGTTGGGCGTGGCCGAGCATTTGGCCACAGCGGACGCGCAGGTAGAGTACAAACATATTAGCTATAGCAAGCTTTCGGCTTTGCCGAATGCGCTGCTGGGCGCATCTGCTATCGGCGTGACCAAAGCCACCCGTAAGGCACTGAAAGCGCCGTGGCCAGCGGTGGTGATAGGTGCTGGGCGGCGCATGGTGCCTGTGATGCGTGCGATAAAAAAACGCTCGCCATCCACCAAGCTGGTCTATCTCATGCACCCGCAAGTGGGCTTGCAGCATTTGGACCTCATTGCCATTCCGCAGCATGACGAACCGCCGCAACATCCGCGCGTGATGAGTACGCTTGGCACACCGCATCGCATTACCCGCCAGATGGCAGACGAGGCAGCGGCGCAATGGAGCGGGGTGCTTTCGCATTTGCGCGAACCACGCATTGCCGTGCTGCTAGGCGGTAGTTCTAATAATACCGAATATACTATGGAGGACTGGCAGCGTTTGGGCGCAGCATTAGTGGGTTTGCGTTCGCGCTTACATGCAAGTTTGCTCATCACCACCTCGCGCCGCACAGGCGCGGAGGCCACCCAGCTTTTGCAACAAATGTTGCAGGGCTCGGGCTATTTTCATGCATGGGATGACGGCGGAGAAAACCCATATCTCGCGTTGCTCGCGCTGGCAGACGGCGTGGTGGTGACGGGTGAGTCCATGGCCATGTGTTCGGAAGCTTGCGCGATGGGAAAACCGGTCTGGATCGCGACGCCTGCCACGGGCATGAGCAACAAATATACCAAGCTGCATCAGGCGCTTTATCAGGCGGGATATGCGAAGCCCTTCGGCCAACAATCCGCATTGGATTGGAAGCCCCCCGCGCCGCTGATTGAGGCCAAACGCGTGGCCGACAGAATTTTGGAAATCATTGCGCAGTAGCGCAGCCTAGTTTTTGCGTTTTCCTCCCTTCGCGCCTCCTTGCGCTCAGATGAGGATAGCTCAGGGCTGGCTCGGCCTACTGGCCTTATTTCATTTGCTTCCGTTCGGTTCTACTGAACCTCACATGAAACCAGCTCAGGGCTGGCTCGGCCTACTGGCCTAGCTAACAAAAAACCCAGCCATTTCTGACTGGGTTTCTTATGGGCTCTATACGAACACCACCAC
>JAIXRX010000145.1 GCA_027485005.1 Alphaproteobacteria bacterium | reverse complement strand
ATGGCAATTGGTGAAAAAATTGTAGATGGTGCGATCGACTCGGTCGGTTATGCTGCCAAAGACGGCCTAAAAACGTTCCTCACGGTGGGTGCAATTTTCGGGATTCTGGGAGCGCTGGCTATTGGTGGCTTGGTGTTTGCTGGGATTGCTGCCGCTTCAGGTGGCGCTGCGGCGGTGGGGGCGGGCGGTATCGCTGCTAGCGTGGTGACGGGGCTTTTGGGCGGTGTGCTTACCGGTGGTTCGGCAGGCTGGTTTGCGGGTAAAATCGGCGCGGCTTGGGGCTTGGTGACGGGTCCATTCCGCGGCGCTAAAGAGCGCCAGATTGAACGTGAAGAAAACCCAACCTTGGCACAAGGCGTTAGCCGAGAGCAGGAATTGGACATGCTGCGGGCACAAAATCAGAACGCTCGCGAACAGTTGAACGCAATGAGCGCTCAGATGATGCAGCCGCAGACCCTTGGTCAACAAGCTGCGCAAAATGCTGCCATCAATGGTGGTAGCCAGCTTCCGCCGGATGGTTTTGTGGCGCAAGAGAATGCGCGCCGTGGTTTTCCAAATGCTGGTAGTGATCTTGGTAGCAGCGATATTAAAATGCAGAACAAGAAATTTGTTGAATCACTGGCGAATGGTAACGCTGCCGTGGCGTCTCGTGGCTAGGATATAAGGAGTCAATCATGGCAACTGGTAAAGAATTTGTAGATAGCGTCGCATACGCGGGTAGGGGCATACAGAGCACCGCCAATAAAGCCTTTGAGTCCATCAGAGGAGTTTTGGGTGGTGGAGCAGGTGCTGGTAAATCCGTGCTGGGTGGCATTGCTGGTTTTGCGCTCGATCTACTTTCGGCACCATTCAAAGCGATCGGTGATATCGGCACACGCCATCCGCGTTTGGCGGTCGTTGCCGCTGCCGCAGCCACGTTGGTAGGGTTCAGCTGGTGGAAAAGCCATCGCAAGGAAAAAACGATTGATAATCAGATTGAAAATGAACGCAAAATTTCTGCTGAATTGCAAAAAACAGAGCAAATGATGCAGGAAGCCTATGGTTTGGTGACGGCACAACAACAGCAAATGCAGCCTAATCAATGGCAAAGCCGTATTGGTGGTGAGCGTTCTGTGGCGGCTCAGCAAGCGGAATTTAACAGCGGTCTGCCACGCTAGCAGTCTTTGGGGCAATGATGTGGGGGGCAATGCCCAAACATAATTACGCTCAAACCCAAAAAACCCATTGACAGCGCCTGTTTGCGCGCTATATTGCGCCCTCTTAAATCTGCTAAAACAAGAGGACGAACGTGACTAAACGTCTGGAATCAAAATACAAAATCAGCCGCCGCTTAGGTCTTAACCTGTGGGGCCGTGCTAAAGATCCTTCTATCCGTCGTGCTTACAAGCCTGGCCAGCATGGCCCCTTGATGCGCAAAAAGCTGTCGGACTTTGGAACGCAGTTGGCTGCTAAGCAAAAATTGCGCGGCTACTATGGCAGCATCGGTGAGCGCCAGTTCCGTAAAATCTACCAAGAAGCTGCTCGTCGTAAGGGTGACTCAGGTGAGAACCTGATCGGCTTGCTCGAAAGCCGCTTGGACGCTTTTGTTTACCGTATGGGTGTGGTGCCAACCGTATTTGCGGCGCGTCAATTCGTGAACCACGGCCATGTGACCGTGAACGGCAAAAAAGTTAACATTGGTAGCTATCGCTTGAAAGCGGGTGATGTAGTGGAAGTGAAAGAAAAATCACGTCAGATTCCTATGGTACTCGAAGCACTGAAAAGCGGTGAGCGCAGCACCCCAGATTATATCGAATTCAACGATAAAACCTTGAGCGGAAAATTTGTGCGCGTGCCATTGTTGGCAGAAGTACCATATCCTGTTTCTATGGAACCAAATCTGGTAGTCGAGTATTATTCTCGCTAATCATTTTTGTAAGACAGTTATCAAAAAAGCGCAGAAGACATTCTGCGCTTTTTTTGTTGGGTGCATCCATTGCTTTGTGTATAGTGGTTGAAGAAAAACTGAAGGTCACTCATGGAAAATAACGATTATCATTCTTTGTACAATGACGGCACGAGTGGCACCGACGACTTGCGTGCGCAAACCCAAGCCAATGACCAACAGTCCGATCAGGATGTTGACCAATTGCTTGCCGTGGCACTCCCCGCATTGGAAAGCGGGCAGGGCGTAGAACAGATTTTAGGCGGCCAGTTCGCCAACTTGCCCGAACATATCAAACAAGCACTGCGGGCACGCATGAATGAGCATTTAGCTCAGAAAGCTGCGCAAGAGCATGAAATGGCACGTCAAACGCGTGAGAAAATGGCAGAGAAAAAAGAGGCGGGGGTTGCATTCAGCCTCACTATGGCCGCACAGCTCATCACCCGCGAGACCTTTGACAAAATTAAAGGCATCTTCAGCAAGCGCCCAGACATTGCGCAACAGGTAGAGAAATATGGCCAAGTGCTTGCGCGCCATGGTGTGACGCCAGATATGGTGCGTGTGACCACAGCTCAATTGGGCGAAATGTCTCCGCCAGTGGTAGGAGTTGCTCAGCAAAAAGGACAAGAGCGTGGCGTGTAAAAAGGCAATTTTTTTGCTAGGAATAATTGCTGTTTTGGCAAGCCGCGCAAGCCACTCCTATGCAGAGGCAACGCCTTATCAGGTTCAGAATTTTATTGCTAATTGGCAAGCGCAAATTGACAAACAAGCCAAGGAACGAGCAGAGCAAGAAGCTCTCCGTCAAGCTCAGCAAGCCGCGCGGGATGCCATGAATCCCGCCAATGATTTGCGCGCCGTTTCTACGGTGATACAAAACGGCAATGAACCTCGCCGAGTACTTTATGAAAAAGGAACGCTCAGCTCGTCGTCTGAGGGGTTGCTTTTGGGTGGCCAGCTGATGAAGGATGAAGGCGCCATGGACACAGGCCATGCGCGGCATTAAGCGGCTTCGCTAAATGCTACTCCTTTTTCTTTCAGCAGGGCTTGTAGCTCACCAGTCTGGAACATTTCACGGGTAATGTCGCAGCCACCAATAAACTCCCCTTTAACATATAATTGTGGAATGGTTGGCCAGTTGGAGAAGGCTTTAATACCTTCGCGGATTTCAGCATCTGCCAACACATTCACATCCTGAAATTCTACGCCAAGATGGTTGAGCACCTGCACTACCGCATTAGAAAAACCGCATTGAGGGATTTTCTTGCTGCCTTTCATAAACAGCACCACGTCGTTATCAGCAATGGTTTGGGCGATGGTTTCTTGAACAGACATGAGCAGACTCCTTGAAGAGAAAAGAATAAGACTGAGTGATGCACTAAACTATTTTTTCGCGCCCTGCAATGGCGGATTATGCACTGAGCAGTGCATTGGCAGGTGGGTTCATGCGCTCTTTGTGCAGGCGCTGAATAAAGCTATCCACGGGAATATTTTGCGATGGTGGTGCTTTGGGAATATCTTGGAAAATAGTTGGCTTCTCATGTGTTTTGTCGGGTATGGAGCCTTTCCCTATATTAGCGCTGGTCGCTGCAGCAGCAGCGCCAAATGATACCCCGCAAGTGAGTAAATGTGGTAGCAACATGGCGGTGGCACCCAAGCCTTCAGATAAAGAAAATGCGCCGCTGACCGTACCAAATGTTGAGGTCATAAAGACCTTAACCGCGGTCGCGGCTTCGGCGTCCAGCAGCATACCCCCAAGGAATGAAACCCCCATGCTGATGGCAGGGAAAAGTGCAGGAACAGCAATCAGCAAGCTGGTAGCGAGTGCGGCGGTTTTTATCACGCTGCTCCATTTAATGCTCTGGGTACCATCCTCATTTTTTTGAAGATAATTACCAAGCATGGCGCCACCTAACCCAATAAAGCCGCTAACCGCTGCGTTTATAAGCCCACCTTTCGCAAGTTCTGCTCCTATCCAGGGAATATGATTGCTCATCCAGCTTGCAACGCCACCTGCCACGCCACTGGCGCTGCCGCTATCACCGCACAATCCAAAAATACCAGTTACTTCTAATTCGCCTATACCAATCAACGGCAGAACGTGTGGCGCAGTAATTACCATGGCCGTTACAATGCCCGCGCCAATCAACCAGCGATGCAGCGTGTGATTATGCTCCTGATGTTTGTCGGTATGTGGTTTTGGTTTGGCGTATGGCATAGTGATTAGTGCGTTTTCTCTTTCCCCATATGAGCTGCGATATCCTTCACTTCATTCACCACGTTTTTCACTACATCTTTTTCCAGATAATTGTGGGTGGCAACGATATTGCCATCCTTCACAATGTAAAAAAAAGTGCTGTGATTAATGCTGGGAACTTCAGCTTTTTCTTGCGGCTCAGTTGGCATATTGACTTTTCGTTCCGGATCTACTGTGCCATTGCGCTCCACTAAAAAGCCGGTGAAGTTGCTATAGATTTTATCCAGCTGCGCACGGTTTTTGGTAGAACCCCAATGCCATTTACCATCAATCGCTTCGCGTCTATCTGCTTCTGATTTCATATCGAGTACGTCTACTGATTGTGGTCGTCCATCAACAATATCAACATTTACCACCATAAGCTGGGTATTGCGCGCGCTGCGCAGTTGGCTTTGCATCTCTTTCATCTGATCCCACATCATTTGGCATTCGCCTGTATCTTCGAAGGTGCCGTTTTCTAACTTTCGGGGGGCGCACCAGCGAAAGCCAAACTGCACCACGGTCACTTTATCTTTCAAATCGGCTTGCGTGATTTCTTTGCCGTTTTGATCCAGCATGGAAAATGGCTCAACGGGAGTGTTTAGGCTGTAATGTCGCTCGCTACGATTTTCTCCCGTATTATTGGTGCAGGCCGCGACAAAACCTGCGCCTGCTAATTTAATAAAATCACGACGTTTCATGCACATTCCTTTGTGATGCGATAGGTGAAAAAAATTATCTCATGCGCAGGAATATAACACGCGTGTGAACGTATGTTTGTTAAGATTATGTGACAATTTGAAGAGGTTAGGCGGCTTTCGTAATCAGCTGCAAGGCGTGCAGCGTGGTGCCCATATGCGCACCAAATGCCGCATAAACTAGTTGATGCTGTTGCACGCGGCTTTTGCCCGCAAAGGCGCTGCTGGTCACCGTTGCGCTCCAATGGTCATTGTCGCCCGCTAAATCGCGCAGCTCCACCACCGCATCTGGAAAGGCAGTGGTAATAATCTCAGTAATCTGCGCGGCGGTCATTGGCATGGGGTGGTTCCTAGTGTGAAATAGTGCTAACGGGATGAATATTCGATGTTTTTTCGCTATCCGATAGTAAGGATAGTTTGACAATCCGCCCAGCACTGTCGGGAATCAGACTTGCAAGTGGGTATTTCTTTTCTTCTGAGGATGCCGCGTGACTTAGCAGATTGATTCGGATGGGAGAGAGATTATATTCTGGCACCACTTCTTCTATCTCTTTTTTCACGATGATTTCATCCAGCGCCACGTCCAGATAGCAATGGTTCGGTTGTGTGCCAAATGTAGGATCTGGCTTAGGAACACAAAGCTCGCCAAAGGTTTTTGGCAGAGGCACAGTGATGGTACGCTCGTCTTTTTGTTTTTGAGTGATGCTGCTCAAGTGTAGGGTGAGTGCTTTGTCCGTTGGTTTGGGCGTGTCTAGCGCGTAACTGATCAGTAGCCATTCTCCATAGTGTATGAGTGGGATAACGTTGTTTTTCTGAATATTTTCATCATCCCAGCTATGGCTGGCAATTTGCTGGCCGGTGGCGAGATTGTAGTAATGTTCTGCACCTTCTGCTGTGCAGCATACCCAATGATAGCTTTTGGCAAGAGTGGCGGCGTGCTCTGGGTTGATTTCTATATCTGGTAAGTGGGAGACATATTTCCATGTATTGCCCAGTAACAACTTTACACTATCTCCATCGATACTGAGAGTGGGTTTAGAAGAAATAGTGACAGGGAGAGATGGATCAAAAGGCAGGCCGCTTGTTTTAGCTTTCGCGGCTTGCTGGATGGAATATACATCCACATTTATTCCGCTTGGCCAACTATCTACAGCTGCATATTGGAACGTGCCCAGCGATTTAACCGCCAGCAATTGTTTGCCATGCACGAAATAATTTTGATTTGTTACCTGCCCGACATAGAAGGGGGTGCCATGATTATCCTTGCTCTTTATAAGTGCAACTTTGGACGAGCCGAGTGGTGCAAATATTTTCCCCTCTGTTTTCGGAGCCAAGTTTTCTTCAGCCAATGCAATTGGCACTACCCCCACTACTCCACATAATAGCAGTAGAGCAAGGCGCATCAGTTATTTCCCTGCATTCATGTAAGCAGGCAGGAAGCCTTCATGCGCTTCGCGCAGTTTGGCAACTGACACGCTGCCATGGCCTTCTACCGCCAGTTCGCTGCCGCCGGTTTTACCCAGCACGTCGCAATGCAAACCAAGCTCGCGGGTGCCCAGCAAAATGCGCTGGGTGAATTCTGGTTTCACGACCAGAATATAGCGGCTTTGGTCTTCACCAAACGCGGCAGCATGCGCCAATGGGCCTTCAGGGAGTTTAATGGTTGCGCCGATATTTTTCGGCATCGCCATTTCGGCAATCGCTACCAGCAAGCCACCATCCGCCACGTCGTGGCAGGCGGCCACATGGCCAAGGTGAATCTGATTGCGCACGAAATCACCATTGGCTTTTTCAGCGAGCAAGTCCACCGCAGGAGGCGCGCCGTCTTCGCGTTTTTGCATTTCACGCAGATAAATAGACGCACCAAGATGGCCATCGGTTTTACCAATCAGCACAATGTCTAGTCCTTCCGTTGGGAAGGCGATGGTGGCGTGTTTGCTCACGTCCTTCAGCACGCCCACGCCGCCAATGGCTGGAGTTGGCTGAACTGATTTACCGTCCGTGTCATTATACAAGGACACGTTGCCGGAAATGATAGGATATTCCAGCGCCAGACACGCTTGTTTCATGCCTTCCAAGCAGCCCACAATTTGGCCCATCACTTCTGGTTTTTCTGGGTTGCCGAAGTTCAAGCAGTTAGTGATGGCGAGTGGGGTAGCGCCAGTGGCGGTAATGTTGCGCCATGTTTCTGCTACGGCTTGTTTGCCGCCTTCTTCAGGGTCAGCATAGCAATAGCGCGGCGTGCAGTCGGTCGAAATCGCGAGCGCTTTTTGTGAGCCATGCACGCGCACCAGCGCGGCATCTCCGCCTGGGGCAATCACCGTGTCGTTCATTACCATATGGTCATATTGCTCGTAGATCCAGCGTTTGGAACATAGGTCTGGGGTAGCGAGCAATTGTTCTAGCGCGCCTAAGATAGATTTCGGTGCTGGCACGTCTGAGGCGGCAACGCTCGGAATTTTAGGGGCGAGTACATAGGGGCGGTCATAGACGGGCGCGTCTTCTGACAATGGATCGACAGGGATATCCGCTGCCACTTCACCATTAAATTTCAGCACCAAATGTTTGGTGTCGGTCAAAATCCCGATGGTGGCGAAGCTGAGTTCCCATTTTTCAAAAATTGCGCGCGCGAGTGGCTCTTTTTCTGGTTTCAATACCATCAACATGCGCTCTTGCGATTCAGAGAGCATCAGCTCATAGGGCGTCATGCCCGTTTCGCGCATCGGCACTTTGTCGAGCCAAAGTTCAAGGCCACAGCCGCCTTTGCCTGCCATTTCGAGCGAAGAGGAGGTGAGGCCCGCCGCGCCCATATCTTGAATGGCAATAATCGCGTCATGTTGCATGAGTTCCAAGCAGGCTTCAATCAGCAATTTTTCAGTGAAAGGGTCACCCACTTGCACAGTGGGGCGCTTGGCTTCCGCTTCTTCGTTGAATTCGGTGCTGGCCATGGTTGCGCCATGAATACCGTCGCGGCCCGTTTTCGAGCCCACATAAATCACAGGGTTGCCAATGCCTGCGGCCGCAGAATAGAAAATATTATTGGTGGCGGCCAAACCCACGGTCATCGCGTTCACCAAAATATTGCCGTTGTAAGATGAGTGGAAAATGCACTCACCACCAACGGTTGGTACGCCCACACAATTGCCATAGCCACCAATGCCAGACACTACGCCCGACACTAGATGGCGAGTTTTAGGATGCGACACGTCGCCAAAGCGCAGCGCGTTCATGTTTGCAATCGGGCGCGCACCCATGGTGAAGACGTCACGCAGAATCCCGCCAACACCTGTGGCAGCGCCTTGGTAGGGCTCGATGTAGGATGGGTGGTTGTGCGATTCCATTTTGAAAATGGCGGCATCGCCGTCACCAATGTCAATCACGCCGGCGTTTTCACCGGGGCCACAAATGACGTGGGCGCCCGTGGTGGGCAAGCCACGCAAATGTTTGCGGGTGGTTTTATAAGAGCAATGCTCGCTCCACATCACCGAGAAAATGCCGAGCTCGGTCATGTTCGGCGTGCGGCCCATAATGCCGAGAACTTTTTGATATTCGTCGTCTTTCAAACCAAATTCACGCGCCATCTCGGCACTGCCCATAGGTTGGGTATATAAAGCGGTAGTGGTGGTGTGGGCAGCAGCAGATGCGGACATGTTTGGTTTTCCTTAATATAGAGCAATAACGTTAGGGTTCTTATATGCATATTTTCTATGCACTGCAAGCCTCGGAAAGAGAGAAAATGGATGATGATGGCATATATTTTACTTAATTATTTGCATGGCCTAGGCTAGGCTTGGCGATAACAAAAAACAGGGAAGAAAAACATGGAACCGATTCGCGTTTTTATTGGCTATGACCCACATGAAACTGTGGCGTATCACACGCTGGCGCATAGTATTATTGCGCGGTCTAGCTTGCCAGTGTCCATTACGCCCATTGCATTGCCGCAGCTAAAGGGCGTGTTTAACCGCGAGCGCAACCCTCTGCAATCCACTGAATTTGCCTTCACCCGTTTTCTGGTGCCTTATTTGTGCGACTATAAAGGCTGGGCGATTTTTATGGATTGCGACATGCTGGT
>JAIXRX010000162.1 GCA_027485005.1 Alphaproteobacteria bacterium | reverse complement strand
CCTGAAGGCGTTGAGATGGTGATGCCTGGTGATAACATTGCGATGGACATCGAGTTGATCCACCCAATCGCAATGGATGAAGGTTTGCGCTTCGCTATCCGCGAAGGTGGCCGTACCGTTGGCGCAGGTGTTGTGGCAAAAATTATTGCCTAATTTCAGACCATAAGTCTGGAAGAGTTCAGTTTTCGGCCAGTGAAGTTTTATACTTTGCTGGCTGAATCTGAACTCTTCGCATGTAGGGGTGTAGCTCAATTGGTAGAGCGTCGGTCTCCAAAACCGAAGGTTGCAGGTTCGATTCCTGTCGCCCCTGCCATTTTATTTTTTGACATTTGTTTCTGCTGCGCTAATGCGCTCGCATGAAACGGGCTAAAGGCTTTCTCGGTCTACTGCCTTATTTCATTTGTTTCCTTTCGCTGCTACTGCCGCTCACATGAAACCAGCTCAAGGCTGGCTCAGTTTCCTAACCGAGCTTTATCATAAAAAGATTGTATTTAGGGTGTGCCTGCCCATAACATCAGCCCGTGACAAATTTTGACATCAATCGCCCTGAATTTTTAGATGGCCCACGCGTGCGTTCCCACGAGGTGGAAGGCTTGCGGGTATGGGTCAAGCGCCCAGAAGCCCCGCGTGCGAAAATATGGCTGGCATTGCAACATTTATTGTCCCGCCTGTTGCCATTGCCTATGTTGCGTCCAACGGTCTCAAGCGGTGGATCTCTTGCTTTACTTGAAGAGTCAAAGCGCTTGAAAGACTTTGCTGCGGCGGGTTTTTATGTGCCAGTGGTACTGGGGGTGAATGATCGGATGATGGTAACGCAGGATGCGGGCATTGAGCTCAAATCCTACATACACACCGCTCCCGAAGAAGCCGCTGCCCGTTTGCAGCAAGCGGCGCAAACATTAGGTCAATTGCACCGTCAGGGGTTGGTGCATGGTCGCCCCTACCTAAAAGATTTTATATGGCATGCCTCCAGTCAAAGCGTGGGATTTTTAGATCTTGAGGAAAATCCAGTGGCAGTGATGCCGTTGGCCGATGCACAAGCGCGGGATATATGGCTTTTCCTTGGTTCTTGTGCGCAATTTTTCCCGCATCAAACCACTGAGCATTTGGTGGCGCTTTATGATAATTACGCTGTGGAGGCCGGTAATGTGCACCAGGCGCCACTGCGCTGTTTGGTGATGTGGTTACATCCCATCGCCCGAATGATAAAAAAATGTGGTGGCGCAAAGGCCGGCAAAGACATTGCCCGTGCATTGGCTTCCACTGATGCGTTGGCGTGTATTTTTGCACGCCTGCGGGGCAGTCAAAAGACGTAAAGAGAGAAATTTTTATAAAACGCTTGGCATTCGTGTGTTTTGTCGTATAAGAGTGCGCTTCCCCCAAACATTGAAAGTCGAAAGAGCGCCCCCACATGGCTACCTTTAATCCTCTGAAATTTCTACGCGAAGTGAGACAAGAGGCGGGTCGTGTCACATGGCCAAGCCGCCGTGAAACAACCGTTTCCACCATCATGGTGTTGGTGCTTGTTGTCATTGCTTCGATTTTCTTTTTGGTAACAGATGCCACGATTGCGTTTGCGGTTGAGTGGGTGCTGGGTATGAGTAAATAGCAGGAAACTTAAGGAGAACCTAAACATGGCAACCAAATGGTATATTGTGCATGCGCACTCTGGATTTGAAAATAAAGTCGCGCAGCAAATTCGCGAGAAGGCCGCACAAAATGGCCTGACTGAGCATTTTGAAGAAGTAGTGGTGCCTACCGAATCTGTGGTAGAGGTCCGTCGCGGTAAAAAAATCAGCGCTGAGCGTAAATTTTACCCAGGATATGTTTTGGTGAAAATGGATTTATCCAACCAAACATGGCAGTTGGTTAAAAGCATACCGAAGGTGACTGGATTTTTGGGCAGCGACAAAGGAACCAAGCCTCAACCCATCCGCGAGGAGGAAGCAAATGCGCTCTTCCAGCAGATGCAGGATGGTATGGAGAAGCCACGTCACAAGACGGTATTCGAAATTGGCGAAACCATCAAAGTATTGGATGGTCCGTTCGAATCCTTCACCGGTGTTGTGGAAGAGGTGGACGAATATCGCGATCGTGTGAAGGTCTCGGTTTCCATCTTTGGTCGCCCAACCCCAGTGGAGTTGGATTATTCACAAGTTGAGAAAGCTAATTAAAATCAGGCATTTGAGCGCGTGAAGCAAGAAATTATAGTGATTGCCGTACATTAGATGTTTTTTTGGTTGTCATTTTGGTTTTTTACTTTATAAGTTCGCCTCCTTTAAGATCAAGGATACGTTAAAATGGCTAAAAAAATTGAAGGTTATATTAAGTTACAAATCGCAGCAGGCAAGGCTAATCCTTCGCCTCCGGTCGGCCCTGCTCTCGGTCAGCGCGGTGTAAACATCATGGAATTCTGCAAGCAGTTCAACGCTGCGACTCAGAAAATGGAGCCAGGTAGCCCTGTGCCCGTAGTGATAACTGTTTATTCAGATCGCTCCTTTACATTCATTACCAAAACGCCGCCGGTGTCTTATTTGATTATGAAGGCCGCCAATTTACCAAAAGGCTCACAAGAGCCTGGTAAGAAAATGGTCGGCAAAGTGACCATGGCTCAATTGGCTGAGGTCGCAAAAATGAAAATGCAGGACCTCAATGCTAACGATGTTGATGCTGCGGTAGCGATGCTGCGTGGGTCTGCGTTGTCGATGGGCCTCGAAGTGGTGGATGCCGCCTAATAATTATTTCTAAAACGGATATCAAGTTATGACCAAACTCGCAAAACGCTTGCAGCCTGCACAAAAAGCCATTGAGCCGCAAAAGCTCTATGGTATTACCGAGGCTATTGCTCTGGTAAAAAGTCACGCTAAAACAAAATTTGATGAAACGATCGATGTTGCTGTAAATCTTGGCGTTGATCCTCGTCACTCTGACCAGCAAGTGCGCGGCATGGTGGCCATGCCAAATGGTTTGGGTAAAGAGGTTCGTGTGGCTGTTTTTGCTCGCGGTGATAATGTTGCTAAGGCGCAAGAAGCTGGCGCGGACATCGTTGGCGCAGAAGATTTGGCTGAGAAAATGGAAAAGGGCGATTTGAATTATGATCGCGTGATTGCGTCGCCGGATATGATGGCTGTGGTTGGTCGCTTGGGTAAGGTTCTTGGTCCTCGTGGCTTGATGCCAAATCCAAAGCTCGGCACGGTGACCCCTAACGTGGCGGAAGCGGTGAAAAAAGCAAAATCAGGTGAGGTTGAGTTCCGTGTTGAGAAAGCTGGCTTGTTGCATGCTGGTATTGGCAAGGCCAGTTTCACCGAAAGTGCATTGGTAGAAAATATCAAGGCATTTATGTCGGCGGTTCAAAAGGCTAAGCCAACTGGCTCTAAAGGGACTTACATTAAAAAATTCACTATCTCTTCGACCATGGGTCTTGGTGTTAAGGTGGATATTAGCAGCCTATCAGACGCTGCATAGCGGATGCGTTCATACAAGGAGAATAGACGTGAATCGTAATGAAAAAAAAGATTATGTTGCCGATCTGAATCAGGCGTTTAAATCGTCTGAGGTTGTGGTTGTGGCGCACTATAAGGGTTTGACTGTAGCGGACATGACGTCTCTGCGTGCTAAATCCCGTGATGCTGGAGTGAAAATCAAAGTAACTCAGAATCGCCTGACTAAGCTTTCTTTGAAGGAAACAAACTTTGAAGGCTTGACCCCGTTATTTGTGGGGCCAACAGTGGTGGCTTATGGTGCGGATCCAGTGGCTCCTGCTAAGGTATTGGTGGAATTTGCTAAAACCAACGACAAACTGATTGTATTGGGTGGTGGTTTTGGTGAAAAGGTGATGGATATTAAGCAGGTGCAAGAGCTTGCTAAAATTCCTTCGCTCAACGAATTGCGTGGAAAATTGGTGGGTCTTTTGCAGGCCCCTGCTTCTCAATTGGCTCGCGTCTTCTCGGCTTACAGCAAGCTCGAGTCGTAGAATCTTTTTTAATCTTTTTAATGAATGGGGAATCCTATGTCTGCAAATCTTTCTCAATTGGTTGATCAGCTTTCAACCTTGACGGTTATCGAAGCTGCTGAACTGTCTAAAATGCTCGAAGAAAAATGGGGCGTATCTGCTGCTGCTCCTGTTGCTGCTGCTGGTGCTGCGCCAGCTGCTGCGGTTGAAGAGCAAACTGAATTCAACGTGATTTTGACCGATGCCGGCGCAAACAAAATCAACGTGATTAAAGAAGTTCGTACCATTACCGGTCTTGGCTTGAAAGAAGCGAAAGACCTTGTAGAGGGTGCTCCTAAGCCTTTGAAAGAGGGCGTATCTAAAGATGAAGCGGCTAAAATCGCTGATCTCATTGTTAAAGCTGGTGGTAAAGCAGAAATTAAGTAACTTCTGCATTTCCCCATTCACCGGAAAGGGCAGGGCATTGATTCTGCTCTTTCCGGTTTTCGTGTATATACAATTTTTGGTCTTTGGGTTGGTTCTTTTGAAGTTGAATGTCGCTAAAAAATCTGAACGTACTTTTAATCTTGATCACAAGATTCTGTTTCAGATTTTGGCGATTTTTTCTTTCCGCCAATCCGCTGCCTTTTCCATCTAGTTCATAGGGGTTAACATGGCACAAGCCGCTCTCACGCGTCATTCTTTTACTTCCCGCAAGCGCTTCCGCAAAAGCTTCGGCCGCAACGAGTCTGTATCTCGTTTGCCGAACTTGATTGAAGTTCAAAAAAATTCCTATGATCTGTTCTTGCAGATCAATGAGCAAGCGGCAAAGCGCCGCGATATCGGTCTTCAGGCTGTGTTCAAATCAGTTTTCCCGATTAAAGATTTTGCGGAAACGGCTACCCTTGAGTTTGTGAAGTACGAATTCGATGCGCCTAAGTATGATGTTGAAGAATGCCGTCAGCGTGACGTAAATTTCTCAGCTCCATTGCGTGCGACGCTGCGTTTGATAGTCTGGGACGTAGATGCGGATACTGGCGCGCGTGATATTAAGGACATTAAAGAGCAAGATGTTTACATGGGCGATATTCCGCTCATGACTGATAATGGTACATTTATTATTAATGGCACCGAGCGTGTGATTGTGTCGCAGATGCACCGTTCTCCTGGTGTCTTCTTTGATCATGATGAAGGTAAAAGTCATAGCTCAGGAAAGATTCTGTTCTCTGCGCGCGTGATTCCTTACCGTGGCTCTTGGTTGGATTTTGAGTTTGACGCGAAAGATATTTTGCATGTGCGCGTTGACCGCAAGCGTAAACTTCCTGCGACCACCCTATTGCGTGCCATTGGTATGCAAACCGATGAAATTTTGGGGACTTTCTATAAGACTCAGAACCATAAGCGCGTTAAAAATGGATGGTCGACCGCTTTTGTGGTGGATCAGTGGAAGGGCGCAAAGCTTGAGACTGACTTGGTGGATGCTAAAACTGGTAAAGTCGTGGCAGAGGCTGGCAAGAAATTGACCGCGCGCCTCGCTCGTCAGTTGGCGGAAGAAGGTCTGAAAGAAATATTGGTAAAAGATGAGCAATTAATTGGCAAGTTTTTTGCCGCTGACTTGATCAACGATGAAACTGGTGAAATTTTCATTGAAGCGGGCGATGAGCTAAATGCAGAAACCATCGCTATGTTAGCGGATGGCGGCATTAAAGATCTGCCGATATTAGACATTGATGGCATTAATGTTGGCCCATATATTCGCAACACTTTGGCGCTTGATAAAAACACCAACCGTGAAGAATCATTGCTTGATATTTATCGTGTGATGCGTCCAGGTGAGCCTGCGACGGTTGAGGCAGCAGAGGCGTTATTTAAAAGCCTATTCTTTGATGCAGAGCGCTATGACTTGTCAAACGTTGGTCGTATGAAAACCAATGCGCGCTTGGATTTGAAAATCCCTGAAGAAGTAGGTATTTTGACTCGCGAAGATATCGTTCAGACCATGGTGACCTTGGTGAACTTGAAAGATGGCAAAGGCGAAGTGGATGATATCGATCACTTAGGCAACCGTCGCGTTCGTTCGGTTGGTGAATTGATGGAAAATCAGTACCGTATAGGCTTGTTACGTATGGTGCGTTCCGTTGTTGAGCGTATGAGTTCAGTGGATATTGATACCGTCATGCCGCATGATTTGGTGAATGCTAAACCAGTGGCCGCAGCAGTGCGCGAATTCTTTGGTTCTTCCCAATTATCGCAGTTTATGGATCAAACGAATCCTCTGGCTGAAGTGACGCATAAGCGTCGTTTGTCGGCGCTTGGACCTGGCGGTTTGACTCGTGAACGTGCAGGCTTTGAAGTGCGCGACGTGCATCCAACCCACTATGGTCGTATCTGCCCGATTGAAACGCCGGAAGGTCCGAACATTGGTTTGATTAACTCGCTCGCTACTTATGCCCGTGTGAATAAATATGGCTTTATCGAAAGCCCTTATCGCAAAGTATTGAATGGCAAGGTACAAGATGAAGTCGTGTATTTGTCGGCGATTGAAGAGGGTCGCCACAGCATTGCACAGGCGAATGCCGTGGTTGATAAAAACGGCAAATTCACCGAAGATTTGATTACCTGCCGTGTGAATGGTGACTTTGCGATGGCAACGCCGGATCAGATTAACTACATCGACGTTGCGCCAAAACAGTTGGTGTCTGTTGCAGCGGCACTCATTCCATTTTTGGAAAACGATGATGCGAACCGCGCATTGATGGGTTCAAACATGCAACGTCAAGCCGTGCCTTTGTTGCGTGCTGATGCTCCATTGGTGGGCACGGGCATGGAAGCAACGGTGGCTCATGATTCTGGCTCTGTTGTATCGGCTCGCCGTGATGGTGTGGTGGATCAAGTGGATGCAATGCGTATTGTGGTGCGTACGGCGGACACGAGTTCTGTGGACACGCCAGGCGTTGATATTTACAATTTGAAAAAATTCCAACGTAGCAACCAAAGCACCTGCATCAATCAGCGTCCGCTGGTAAAAGTTGGTGATAAGGTAAAAGCTGGCGATATCATCGCGGACGGTCCTTCGACTGATTTGGGTGAATTGGCGTTGGGTCGTAACGTGATGGTAGCCTTTATGCCATGGAACGGTTACAACTTTGAGGATTCCATTCTTATTTCTGAGCGCATCGTATCGGATGACGTTTTCACCTCGATTCACATTGAGGAATTTGAAGTCGTTGCGCGTGACACGAAGCTCGGGCCTGAAGAAATTACCCGTGATATTCCTAACGTTGGTGAAGAAGCGCTTCGTCAGCTCGACGAGGTTGGTGTTGTCCACATTGGTGCAGAACTGAAGGCTGGTGATGTTCTGGTTGGTAAAGTGACGCCGAAAAGTGAATCGCCAGTGACGCCAGAAGAAAAACTTCTGCGTGCCATTTTTGGTGAAAAAGCTGCTGATGTGCGTGACTCTTCCTTGCGCGTGCCCCCGGGTATTGGTGGTACAGTGGTAGGTGTTCGTATCTTCTCACGTCGTGGGATTGATAAAGATGAACGCGCGCTTGCTCTGGAAAAATCAGAAATCGAACGTCTTGCAAAAGACCGCGATGCAGAAAAAGCGATTCTTGAGCGCTTCTTCTATACTGAGTTGAAATCTTTGATTCTTGGCAAGAATGTTGTGTCAGGTCCGAAGCAAGTAAAAGCAAAAGCCGAAGTGAATGAAGAGTTGCTTGCGCTTTTATCTAAAGGGCAGTGGTGGCAGTTGGTCGTGGATGATGCGAATGCAATGGACGCTATCGAAAAACTGAAAGCCCAAATGGATGTAGCCGAAGGTCATTTGAAAAAACGTTTTGAAGAAAAAGTTGAAAAAGTTCAAAACGGTGATGATCTGCCTCCAGGCGTTCTGAAAATGGTAAAAGTGTTCTTGGCCGTGAAGCGTAAGCTTCAACCAGGTGACAAAATGGCAGGCCGCCACGGCAATAAAGGGGTGGTATCTAAAATCGTTCCGATTGAAGATATGCCATACCTTGAAGATGGCCGTCATGTGGATGTGGTGTTGAACCCTCTGGGTGTACCATCACGTATGAACGTGGGTCAGATTCTTGAGACGCACCTTGGTTGGGCGGCTGCTGGCATTGGTCGTCAGGTTGCGGAGGCGCTCGAAAATTATCAAGAAGGTAAAAAGCTTGAAGAATTACGCAGCACTATCAGCGATTTGTATGAAGATGAATCGATGCAAAAAGAACTGAAAGCCATGAAAGCGGAAGAGCTGACAGAGCTAGCAGGTAACTTGAAGAAAGGTCTTCCTTTTGCCACCCCAGTGTTTGACGGTGCGGATGAAACCGATATTGTTCACTGGCTGACGCAAGCAGGCTTAGATGCTTCGGGTCAATCTCAGCTTTATGATGGCCGTACGGGTGAGCCGTTCGATCGCAAAGTCACGGTCGGCTATATCTACATTCTTAAACTTCACCATTTGGTGGACGACAAAATCCACGCACGCTCGATTGGCCCATATAGCCTTGTGACGCAACAGCCTTTGGGCGGTAAGTCACAATTCGGTGGTCAGCGTTTCGGAGAGATGGAGTGCTGGGCACTTCAGGCTTACGGTGCGGCTTACAGCTTGCAGGAAATGTTGACCGTGAAATCGGATGACGTCGCTGGTCGTAGCAAAGTGTACGAGTCCATCGTACGTGGTGACTACACCTTTGAATCGGGTATCCCAGAGTCCTTCCACGTGATGGTGAAAGAGCTTCGGTCGCTTGGTTTGAATGTTGAGCTGCAAACGAAGGATGCTGCATAGCACGACGAATCAACGGTTTATTTTTTAAGATTTAGTTTTCGCATAGGAGAAGACCATGGCACAGGACATCATCAACTTTTTTGGCCAAACCCCAAGCCTGAAAGAGTTTGACGAAATCCGCATTTCGATCGCTAGTCCGGATAAAATCCGTGAGTGGTCGTTTGGTGAAGTTAAGAAACCAGAAACTATTAACTACCGTACCTTTAAACCAGAGCGTGATGGTTTGTTCTGTGCACGTATTTTTGGTCCTATCAAGGATTATGAATGCTTATGCGGTAAATATAAGCGCATGAAGTATCGCGGTATTATCTGCGAGAAGTGCGGCGTAGAAGTAACCACAGCTAAAGTGCGTCGTGAGCGCATGGGCCACGTGGATTTGGCTGCGCCGGTGGCGCACATCTGGTTCTTGAAATCATTGCCAAGCCGCATTGGTACCTTGCTGGATATGCCACTCAAAGACCTCGAAAAAGTATTGTACTTCGAGAGCTATGTGGTGACCGACCCAGGCTTGACCCCAATGAAACAAGGTGAGCTTCTCTCGGAAGATGCGTATTACGATGCGCAGGATAAATTTGGCGAAGGTACCTTCACCGCTAAAATCGGTGCGGAAGCAATTCGTGAAATTTTGAAGAGCATGGATCTTGAAAAAGAAAAAGCTGAGATGCGCGCGGATCTTTCTGAGACCACCTCAGAAGCGCGCCGTAAAAAGCTGGTAAAACGTTTGAAACTGGTGGAAGCCTTTATCGATTCTGGCAACAAACCGGAATGGATGATTCTTGAAGTATTGCCAGTGATTCCACCTGATTTGCGCCCATTGGTGCCATTGGACGGTGGTCGTTTTGCGACTTCGGATTTGAATGATTTGTACCGTCGCGTGATTAACCGTAACAACCGTTTGAAGCGTCTGTTAGAACTTCGTGCGCCAGACATTATCGTGCGTAACGAAAAGCGTATGTTGCAAGAAGCAGTGGATGCATTGTTCGATAACGGTCGTCGTGGCCGCGTGATTACCGGCACCAACAAACGCCCACTTAAATCTCTGTCTGACATGTTGAAAGGGAAGCAAGGTCGCTTCCGTCAGAACTTGCTCGGCAAACGTGTGGATTATTCGGGTCGTTCGGTGATTGTGGTAGGGCCTGAGCTCAAATTGCATCAATGCGGTCTGCCAAAGAAAATGGCGCTCGAATTATTCAAGCCATTTATCTACGCGAAGCTCGAAATTTATGGTTTAGCCACGACGTTGAAAGCAGCAAAACGTATGGTGGAAACCGAGCGTCCTGAAGTGTGGGATATTCTTGAACAGGTAATTCGTGAGCATCCTGTGTTGCTCAACCGCGCACCAACGCTTCACCGTTTGGGTATTCAAGCGTTTGAGCCTGTACTAATTGAGGGTAAAGCGATTCAGCTTCACCCACTCGTATGCTCTGCTTTTAACGCGGATTTCGACGGCGATCAAATGGCTGTACACGTGCCATTGTCGATTGAAGCACAATTGGAAGCACGCGTGTTGATGATGTCCACCAACAACATTCTTTCCCCTGCGAACGGCAAGCCAATTATCGTGCCATCTCAGGATATCGTGCTCGGTCTGTATTATCTGACCATTGAAGCCGATGGTGAAGCAGGCGAAGGTATGATTTTCGGTAGCATTTCTGAAGTGCAGTATGCGCTAGATCAGAAACTGGTATCGTTGCATGCAAAAGTAAAATGCCGCTTCCAAACAGTGGATGCGAATGGCCAGACAAAAATTGATTTGGTTGAGTCTTCAGTCGGTCGTTTGTTGTTGTCACAACATTTACCACGTCACAAAGATGTTCCTTTCAGTGTCATCAACAAATTATTGACCAAAAAAGAAATCACTAATTTGTTGGATTACATCTACCGTTTCTGCGGCCAGAAAGAGACCGTGATTTTTGCGGATCGCATTATGGCCATGGGCTTCCGTCAAGCATGCTTGGCTGGTATTTCCTTCGGTAAAGACGACATGGTGATTCCTGAAACCAAAGGTGCACACATCGATCGCACCATGGGTGAAGTGAAACAGTTTGAACAACAATATTCCGACGGTTTGATCACCATGGGTGAGAAATACAATAAAGTGATCGATGCTTGGTCGCATTGCACTGAAAAAGTTGCATCGGACATGATGAAAGTGATCTCGGGTGGTGATAAAGCCGGCAAGCAAAACGGCAAGAATATCAACGCAATTTACATGATGGCAAACTCTGGTGCCCGTGGTTCTGCGGCACAGATTAAACAGCTGGCAGGTATGCGCGGTTTGATGGCAAAACCATCGGGTGAGATTATTGAAACCCCAATTATTGCAAACTTCAAAGAAGGTTTGTCAGTACTTGAGTACTTCAACTCGTCGCATGGCGCACGTAAGGGCTTGGCAGATACCGCACTTAAAACCGCAAACTCTGGTTATTTGACCCGTCGTTTGGTTGACGTATCTCAGGATTGCATTGTGGCGGAAGATGATTGCGGTACCACCAAAGGTATCGTGATGAAGCCAGTGATTGAAGGTGGTGAATTGATTGTGCCGTTAGCTGACAAAATTCTTGGTCGTACTAGCACAAAAGATATTTTCCATCCCGTGACCGAAGAGTTGATTGTTTCTGCTAACACCATCTTTGATGAAGCGTTGGTAGAGAAAATCGACGAAGCGGGCGTGGAAGCTGTGATGGTGCGTTCAGTGCTGACCTGCGAATCTGAAAAAGGGATTTGCGTGAAGTGCTATGGTCGTGATTTGGCCCGTGGTGCTGCGGTTAATATGGGTGAAGCGGTGGGCGTTATTGCTGCGCAATCCATTGGTGAGCCAGGCACGCAGCTAACCATGCGCACCTTCCACATTGGTGGTGCAGCACAGCGTGGTGCAGAGCAGTCAAGCGTAGAAGCAACACATGATGCTAAAGTAACCCTTTCAAACAAAAACGTCGTGACCGATTCCAAAGGTCGCTTAGTCGTGATGAGCCGTACCTGTGAAATCCTGTTGACGGATGATCAGGGCCGCGAGCGTGCGCGCCACAAAGTACCGTACGGTACTCGTTTATTGGTGAAAGAGGGCGACTTGGTGAAAAAAGGTCAGAAGCTGGCCGATTGGGATCCATATACCATGCCAATCATCACGGAAAAAGCGGGTATTGCCCGTTACCGTGATATGGTGGAAGGCACCTCATTGCGTGAAGTGATGGACGAAGCGACCGGTATCTCGAACAAAGTCGTTATCGATTGGCGCCAGCAAACCAAAGGTGCGGATTTGAAGCCACGCATTGCATTGCGTGATGAAAAAGACGAAATCATTACGTTGGCAAATGGTTTGGAAGCCCGTTACTTCTTGCCAGTGGACGCGATTCTGAACGTTCAAGATGGCCAAAAAGTACATGCGGGTGATCTACTTGCTCGTATCCCACGCGAATCGTCTAAAACGCGTGATATTACCGGCGGTCTGCCACGCGTGGCTGAATTGTTTGAGGCCCGCAAACCTAAAGATCACGCGATTATCAGTGAGATTGAAGGTGTGGTAGAATTCGGTAAAGATTACAAAGCAAAACGCCGCGTGATTGTTCGTCCGAAAGATGCTGGTGCTGAAGGCGTTGAGTATCTCATTCCTAAAGGCAAGCACTTGACCGTACAAGAAGGTGACTATGTGATGAAGGGTGACCTTCTGATGGACGGTAACCCTGTACCGCACGATATTTTGCGCGTGATGGGTGTGGAAGCTTTGTCGAACTATATGGTGAACGAAGTGCAAGCGGTTTATCGTTTGCAAGGTGTGACCATCAACGACAAGCACATCGAAGTAATCTTGCGTCAAATGTTGCAAAAAGTGGAAATCACCATGCCAGGTGAAACCACCTTCTTGCTGGGCGAACAAGTAGATCGCGAAGAGTTCTGGGAAGTGAATGCTCGTGCTCATAAAGAGGGCTACAAAGCCGCCGAAGGGATTCCTGTTTTACAGGGTATCACCAAAGCATCACTCTTGACTCGTTCGTTCATCTCTGCGGCGTCGTTCCAAGAAACGACTCGCGTGCTGACCGAAGCGTCTGTGTATGGCAAACGTGATCCATTGAATGGTCTGAAAGAAAACGTGATCGTGGGTCGTTTGATTCCTGCGGGAACGGGCGCTTTCGTGAATCGTTTGAAAGCGGTTGCGCATGAGCGTGATAAAGCGTTGGAAGCAAAATTGGCACCTGCCAATGACGATGCTGCCCGCGCTGCATTGCCAGCGACTGGCACAGCTGAGTAAGCTGAGCGCGTTTAAGTAAAAAAGCCCCGCTGGAGAAATTCAGCGGGGCTTTTTGTTGGGGGTATTTTCCGCGTTGAAAGGAAAAAAAGTTTCCATGAAGATATATGAGGTATGAGGAATTAGACCGAATTATTTTTGTGTTCTGCTAGGCGTCTGAGGCAAGGAAGAGGGAATGTAGCAGAGCTACATGAGCGATGACGTGTCCGATGGACAACGACGCAAAAAACAAAAAGAAACGGTGGAAATGGAGCAGGTGATGGGACAAAAATCCAGCAGGTATTTTTGGAGTCCGCAGCGATAGCGAGGAGCCGCTTGACGGGGCGCGCAAGGAGGCGCGCATCAATCGAACCCACATAGCCAGCAAAATTAGGGAAATGGAGCGGGTGATGGGAATCGAACCCACATAGCCAGCTTGGAAGGCTGGTGCTTTACCACTAAGCTACACCCGCAT
>JAIXRX010000181.1 GCA_027485005.1 Alphaproteobacteria bacterium | reverse complement strand
TTGAGGCGTGCTTCGGTGCGGCTCACCCGGCGTGTCTGCCCTGATAATCCAATTTCACCAAATAAAATGGCGTCTTCTGGCAAACAAATATCGGTTAGGGCCGAAAGTAGTGCGGCTGCCACCGCCAAATCGGCCGCAGGTTCTTGAATGCGCATGCCGCCTGCCACACTTAGATACACTTCGCGGTCATGAAACGAGATACCGCAGCGTGTTTCTAGCACCGCCAGCAACATAGAAAGCCTTGCACTGTCCCATCCCACCACCGCACGGCGTGGATTCGACATGGTGGAAGGAGCAACTAACGCCTGAATTTCCATCAGCATCGGGCGGGTGCCTTCCATGCCGGCAAACACTACCGAGCCGCTGGCTTGCGCCCCGCGTTCAGACAAGAAAAGAGCGGAGGGATTGGCCACTTCCTGCAAGCCTGCATCGGTCATTTCAAACACGCCAATTTCGTCCGTGCCGCCAAAGCGGTTTTTCACCGCGCGTAAAATGCGAAAATGATGGCCGCGCTCGCCTTCAAAATAAAGCACCGTGTCCACCATATGTTCCAGCACGCGTGGCCCTGCAATCTGGCCTTCTTTAGTCACGTGCCCAACCAGAAAAATCGCCATGTCCCGCGCTTTAGCCAGCTTAATGAGTTCATGCGCACAGGCGCGCACTTGCGTAACGGTTCCGGGGGCGGAATCTAGATTATCAAGGAACAGGGTTTGCACGGAATCGATGACGACCACTTGGGGGCGGGTGTCGCCTGTATCAAGGCTCGCAATAATGTCGCGCACGTTGGTGGCGGCGGCAAGCGCCACGGGCGCGCCTTCTTGGCCCAAACGCTTCGCACGCAACTGCACTTGCAGCTCGGATTCCTCGCCTGAAATATAAGCGACACGGGTGCCGGCACGCCCCATGCGGGCCAGTGCTTGCAACAAAATGGTGGATTTGCCAATACCAGGGTCACCCGCAATCAAAATCGCACAGCCCGGCACCAAGCCACCGCCAAGCACGCGGTCAAGCTCGCTTAACTGGGTGGAAAAGCGTGGTTCTTCGCTGGAGGCCGCATTTAAATCAACAAAGGCCACTTTTTGCGCTTTGCCCGCCTTTAAGCCTTTGGGGGTGGAGGGCAGGGCATGTTCTTCGGAAAGGCTGTTCCACGCCCCGCAGGCGTCGCACTGACCCGCCCATTTGGGGTGTACAGTGCCACAAGATTGGCAGGTATATTGCGAGGAATTTTTGGCCATGCCCCCTTGTAAACCAGAGGCTCGCGGGCGGCAAGCGCTCAATCGTCATAAAACTGTCATTTGTTTTAGGGCAATGTGTAGGCTATAGTCTGTGGTGAATTTTTAAACTTTCCTAGTTATATGAATACACATCTCGATGTGAAGCTTACCTTTGTGAAAGGTAAGCTGAGATATTGCCAAGCAAAAGAAATGCCAAAAGCAAATTATTTACTTGAGCAATTTTTAGAAGACCTCAACCAAGCTAAAATGCTTGAAGGCTCACCAAGTCAAATTAAGGATCATATCCTTTCTGGTAAGCCCTATGAAGCAAAGGTTGTATTGGCCATATCGTTTGTGCCGATGCAAAAAAGCAAGGTGGGGACGACAAGCTTTGAGGGGCCACTCTCAAAACTTATTGACCTACTCAATCTTCAGGTAGGTTACGAGGAGGGGTATCTACTTTATCAAACCCTTCAAAGAAACAAGGGGCTTAAAAAGAAAGCCCTGAAAAACAACAGTCTTACTCTTGAGGTCAAGATTGTTTCTAAGTAATTTAGAAAATCCCCGACAATTTGCGCGGGGATTTTTTATGCCGGGTTTTCGGCTTCGATCTGCTCTTGCAGCAGCACCCATTTTTCTTCCACCTCGGCCAGCGCTTTTTGCGTCTGTGCCAGCGTAATGTTCAGGTCTTTCAGCGCGCTCACATGGTTGTTTAGTGCCGCTTCTGCCAAAGCGGTTTCGGTCGCGTCGCGTTCTTTGGTGAGTGCTTCGATGGTTTGTTCGAGCTTGCTGCTTTCTTTCACTAAGGCGCTGGAGGTATTTTTAGCTTCTTTTTTCTTGGCAGACCCTTTGGCTTCGGCGCGTTCTTTGCGGCGTTGGCGCATAATCAATTGGCGATACGCGTCTACATCCTCGTCATAATTTTGGCATTTGCCGTCAGCCACCAGCCACAAGCGGTCGGCCACACATTCTACCAAATGCGGGTCGTGGCTCACCAGAATCACTGCGCCATTATAATTATTCAGCGCTTGGGTCAGCGCTTCACGCGCCTCAATGTCCAAGTGGTTGGTTGGTTCATCCAGCAACATAATATGCGGCGCGTCATAGCTCATCACTGCTAGCAGCAGGCGCGCTTTTTCACCGCCTGAAAGCTCGCCCACTTTGGTATCAGCACGGTGGCGGTCAAACCCAAACGCATCAAGTGCCGCGCGTACTTTCGGTTCTGGCTTGTCTTTCATCGTGTCGCGCATCACCTCAAACGGTGTTTGCGTAATGTCTAATTCTTCAGTTTGGTGCTGGGCAAAATAGCCCACTTTTAATTTACC
>JAIXRX010000046.1 GCA_027485005.1 Alphaproteobacteria bacterium | reverse complement strand
GGCACCGAGAGTAATTGGGCATGGCAACATCTATCCTTGGCTGGGCTGATTCCCGGCAACTACACAGGCAATAGCTTGGCCACCCTTGGCACCAGCATTCCCACCTCGCGTATCACGGGCGCAGGATATTGGATTGGGAATACTTATGTCGGTTTCCCCGTTCACACATATAATGGGTTGTATATTCAGATTTCTACTACCTACATGGGAGGAATGGGGGGGGGCGTACTTTCTCCGGCTGAAACAAATTCTATCGATGCAAAATATGATGATGGTCTCCCACATAGAGGAAGCGTTTTATCCGATGAGTCAGCCCCCAGTTACACTGGTTGCCTCAATGGCACGTTTAATGCCTATGTTCTCACTACAACGACGCCCGCTTGCCAAGTTAATTTTACGTATTAATGTGTAATTAAACCCCAACACGCGGACATATGTCGGCAATCGCACAATCTTCGCATTTAGGCGAACGCGCCGTGCACACATAACGCCCATGCAAAATCAACCAATGGTGCGCATGCTGTTTCCAACGCGCAGGAATATTTTTTTCCAGCTGTAATTCACTCGCCAGTGGCGTTTTCGCCTTCGCTAACCCCGTGCGATTCCCCACGCGAAACACATGGGTGTCCACCGCAATGGTCGGCTCGCCCAACACACAATTCAGCCAAACATTCGCCGTCTTGCGGCCCACGCCGGGCAAGCGCTCCAACTCCTCACGCGTGTGCGGAATCTCGCCGCCAAATTCCGCTAACAACATCTGTGAAAGCGCGATGATATTTTTGGCTTTGCTATTAAACAAGCCAATGGTTTTGATATAGCCACGCAATTTTTCTTCACCCAAAGCCGCCATTTTCTTTGGAGTGTCCGCCGCCTTAAATAGCGCAGGCGTAGCTTTGTTCACCCCCGCATCCGTGGCCTGCGCCGAAAGCACAATCGCCACCAGCAACGTGAAGGGATTCGTAGAATAAAGCTCCGTTTTAGGCTCGGGGTTTTGTGCCGCCAATACGGCAAACATCTGGTCAGCCAACATAGATGCTTTTGTTTTTAATGGTTTTTTACTCATTTTTTGCCCCCGCTACTATTCTCTGCTCTCCTTCATACAAAAATGTCATCAAATCTTCATTCGATTTATTGCCCATAATCCATAGAATCGCTGCAGAACTATTTTTTAAGGCACTTATGGCACTTTCCGAAACGGACAAAGATAAGATAAACCACTACGCATTCTTACAATCCATGCAGGCGCGTGGCCCTGGTATGTGGGCGGGCAGCTTATTTGGCTTGAGTTATGGTGTGCTTGCCGGAGCAGCAGCAGCGCTCCTTATTCCTGCCATTACCGCTATTTTACCAGGGGTTGGCGCTGTCGCTTTCAGCGCAGGACTGCTCGGCAAATCAGCTCTGCTTCTCGGCACGATTGGTCTCTTGCAAGGCCGCGCCGCAGGCGGCGAGAACGGCTCAAACGCAGGGGCGGCTTCTGGCATCATCCGCCGCATGACCCTCGAAATGCGCTCTCTGCGCGAACAAATCAAAGGGATTGACCCAAATGCACCAAGCATTGAAGAACCGCCACTCCCCGAACCAGAACCCTACCCTAAATTTCGCTGGAAAACGTTTTTAAGCGCCATCGCGATTGGCATCACCATTGGCGTGATGGTGGGTGGATTGCTTGCTTTAGGCGGCACATTACCCGCCGTAAAAGCTATTTTTGATATTTTTGCACTTACTAATACCGCTCAAATCATGGTCGCCGGTGGCGTGATAGGCGCGGCCAGCAGCGGCTTTTTTGGTTTCAACGTGCCCGCCATCAGTAACGACATTCACATGTGGGCGCGCAGTGTTCTTTCTGGCAAAGCGTTTGAAAAAGAACCCGCCAAAACACCAGAATTAACCTTGGTTAACGATAAGATAGCAAGCAACATCCAGCCTAAACAGGCTATTGAAAAACAAATGGAAAGCACACCATCATTTCAAGAAAGAATGCTAAAGGAACGGCAAATCCCCACCCTGCAAATGGCTTCTGCGGCCCGCTAATACTGCATATTGGTTGCTATTTTGGCATTGCCCTCCTATATTACGAAATCATGATATTAAAAAAATTACCCCGCATCTTGATTGTTGCATGCTGCCTATTAAGCTTGGCAGGTTGCGCTAGTGCGCCCAGAAATCATGTGAGTGGTTGGGTGGAAGATTACACCGCGCAAGCCAGCACTAACAACAAAGCCTACAGCTCTGATGAAGAAACTTGCAGTGACGTGAATCGCCTTAAAGGCTGGTGCTAATGTTTTCTGCGCGCAAGTGCTTCAGCTAATTTCTGGCGCTCTTCTAAGCTTAAATCTTTGGCGATATTCGCTGTCACATCCACCATGCGCTGCATTTTTTCTTGGCGTTGTACGCCCATCTGGCTGACCGCTTCTTTATAAGCATTCGCATCAAATTCCGTGGCCACAAGCACCGCTTCAATCGCTTTTTGTGCTTGTTTCATCGCCTCGCGATTCACCTCCTCATTGCCTAACGCCGCCTGATATTGCGCGCGCGCATCCGCTTGTTTTTCCTGCGGCAACGCGCTCACCATTTTATCCACCATGCGCGCCTGCCATTGCCCATGGGGTGGCTTTCCCTTCAGCAGATGCCCGCCAATAACGCCCATCAGCGCAATATTGAGCGCTAGCGATACCATCAAAATCATTTTGATTCGTTTACTCATAATGAAAAATCCTCATCCCATAATTCAACGGCAGAGCCGTTTGTGTCATCTATATCCGGCAGGTGATACCCCGCCAGAACACTCAAAAATAAAACCGACACCAACGCATAAGCCGGCGCAGGCGCAAGCCAGCTCCGCCATTCGCTCCACCATGTGGCCGTAGGCATCGGCGCAGGCGCAACAGCAGCAGCTGCAATAATGCGCTCAGCAAGATTGGTGGCGGGAGTTTCCAGCGCCAGCTTATTCAGCCATTGGTCTAAATCGTTATCAGCTTGCATGTCGAAACTCCTTTCTCGTTTTTTGCATTTTGTCTTTCAATGTTGTTTTGGCGCGCATTAAAAGCGATTGCAGCGCCTTCAAATGAATCCCCATAATATTGGCGGCCTCTTCGTTACTCAGCGCCTCATAAAAACATAAGTTCATGGCCATGCGCTGTTGCTCGGGAAGCCCTGCTAGTGCTTCCTTCACCTGCTGGCTCTCTTCTTTTTCCACCAAATCATCCAGCGCAGTGGGGCGCGCATCGGCCACATCAAAATCCTCTGGTAGTGCCAGCGGTTTTTTCTTTTTATTCACATCCACACAGGCATTCAGAATAATCTGATAAAACCATGTGGTAAATTTTGCGCCGCGCTCTGCCTGATACAGTTTTGGGTTTTGCCATAGCTTCAAAAAAGCATCCTGCACCACATCTTCGGCGTCTGTTTTAGTCAACAAATGGCGGTAAGCTACCGCATAAAACCGTTGGGTGTGCCGGCGTACCAGCGTTGCAAATGCCAGATGGTGCTGCTGGCCAATCAATGCCAGCAGCTCCTCATCCGTTTTTTCATGCCACTGTGCAGCCATGAAGGCTCCTTATTCGTTTGCATTCATGGGCGCAAAGTAGCACAAATCCTTAAGCTATTCAGCTGCTTTTTCAGCCGGCTTGCCCTTGGTTTCGCGGCGCTCTTCACGACGCTCTTGGCGCTCGGCGCGCTTTTTCTCATGATGCGCTTTGGCTTCGTCTTGAGTAATTTTGCCATCGCTATTCAAATCTTTTTCTTTGAATTTTTTCTCATGAAACGCATCGGATTCCGCTTTACTGATAGCGCCATCTTTATCAGCATCAACTTTCTCAAACATTTTGCCGTGATAGCCTTTTTTGTCGCCATGGCCTTCATGTTCATTCGCCAATACCATGGTGGCAGAACCAGCAACAAGGCCAGCAACAGCGGTCAGTAATAAAAATTTATTCATAATAAACTCCTTAGGTTGGTTAAAAGTAATGCGTGTTATTTTTATATTCTAATGATGACGGCCACGGCGACCATCTAAATCACTCGAGAAGCTGAAATTTACTCCCGAATAATGACGTGGATAGCCACGATACCCGTAATCTCTGTGGCGGCTATGGTGGTGATGACGGCTCCAATGACGCGCCCGAGGATACCATGGATCACGGTAAACATAAACAGGGCGTTCCACAATCCGTTCTTCGCGAATCACAATCGTATCATTGTCGTTGCTATCATCATCAAACGAATCCTGCGACACAATGCGCCAAGAACCATCCGGCTGACGACAGGCTGTGCCATAGCTTTCTTGGCGCTCGCCACCAATCCGCACGGGCTTGGTATATTCACGGCAATACTCCCCGCCAGCACTTGCCATGCTTGAAAATATGATGGCGCTGGTAAAAGCCGTTAGAAAAATTTTATGCATAATTTCCCTCATTGGGTTGAACATGACCAGAAAGCATGAGCCTTCATAAAGTCTTACGAATGAGCGAGAAAAAACCTTCGAATTATTTTTATTTTTTTCTTAAAGCCCCCTCGCCTTATGTTATAATATTCAAATATCATGATATTTTCTGAGGGCGGGCGCTAGTGAACATCATCCAGTCTATCTTTCTTCACCCCACACGGCGTTATCTCTGGCTTGGCCTGACGCTGGCCGTTTCTGTGCTAGAGCTAGACCAATGGACCAAACATATCATGCTGCGCCATTTTTATTGGACGCTGAACCCAGAGCCAATCGCCCTCACCCGATGGTTAAAACTGGTGCTCGCATGGCGCCCAGGCATAAGCTTGGGGCTGTTCGAGCCCTATTCGCCCCATGGTATCTGGATCTATCGCGTGCTCACTGCTTTGCTGGC
>JAIXRX010000028.1 GCA_027485005.1 Alphaproteobacteria bacterium | reverse complement strand
TTTTGGTAACATATACGATGTAGCGAGTAGCGCTGATTAGGTAGCTTTTGGGCGTATGTCAAGAATCCGTTGGATGAATGTTAGAAATTCAGGACGGAAAACCCGAGAAAAGCCAAAGATTCAAGCTTTCAAAATATTAATCTTTTGTGACAGTGCTTTGAGCAAGCATCGTATCATCACACAAAACATTGATTTACAAATGTTAATCAATTCTCAGCACTTGTTAATTAAGAGTTAACATTTGCTTGCATTAATTCAATATTAAATGTAATTTTGAGGTAATAACGTAAGCATTTAATCTATGTAAAATCACCCACCAGGAGTCTTAACCAATGAAACATACACTCATTTCAATTAGTCTTGTTGCTCTCATTTCAGGAACCGCTGCAACAGTATTTGCTCAATCCGCGCCAATCAACCAATCAACGTTCCAACAGTATGGAAAGAAAACCATTGGCTCTATTGATCAATTCGGCAGCGGCAACAAAGCAAAAGTTTATCAAGATCAAGAGAGCTCTGGTGTAGACTCTCCGATGGCTGTGAGTGATGCGTTAAAGCCTAATACTCCAGAAGCAAATTTATATGCTCGTATTTCTCAGGGCGGCTTTGGAACCAGCGGATTGGGTCAAAACAATACCACAGAAATCTCTCAATCGGGCAATAAACAATATGGTACGATTACCCAAGGTGGCAATAATCATAAAGCAACCATCCTTCAGCTGGATAAAGGTAGCCGTAACTTAACTGCCAACATTGAACAGTATAACGAAGGCAATGATGCAACCGTTACACAGGGTTTAAGCAACAATCTTAAAACGAATATTCTTCAAAATGGTACACGCAACAAAGCGGAAGTTAACCAATATGGCACTAACAGCGAAGTCGCTCTCACCCAAGTTGGGCTAGAAAACAAAGCGAAGATCGACCAAATTGCTGGCACGAACAATGGTTATGTTGTGGCCGACCAAAATGGCACTCAAAACAACGCAGAAATTGTTCAGGGCAGCAGCAATAACTACGCTCACCTAGTACAAAATGGCTCTTTGAACGATGCAAAAATCGATCAATACGGCACTTCTTCACGCTCTGCCGCTTCTAAAAGCTTTGAAGATGCAAACGTACGCGTTGTTCAATTGGGTGATGGCCATTCAGCCAAAGTCTATCAAGATGATAAAACCAGCAATAACATCGCAACCGTTAACCAAGTGGGTGGCGGTAATAAAGCTAAATCCAACTCAGCAGAAATTTTACAATCGGGTGGCACTTCTGGAAGTAGCGCTGCGATTAATCAGCAAGGCCGTGGTTTAGTTGCTTTAGTACAGCAATTTGGTAAAGGCGGCAAGAATACTGCTAGCATCGATCAATCAACCACTAAAGGTTACGCTACCAGCGAAAACAATTCTGCTGCTATCACGCAAGATGTTGAAAGCAGTGGCAACACCGCATCTATTACTCAGCGTGGTCGTGGCAACGGTAAAGTCAATGCAGCTGGTAAAATCACCAGCTACATCAATCAGTTTGGTAAAGACAGCACCGCTACGATGACTCAGCTTGGTGACGATAATAGCGCCGCCATTATTCAATCTGGCAATGCCAACACTGCAACCATTGGTCAAACTGGTAATAAAAATGGTGCCTTAGATGCTAACGGCGCACCAACGACCTACGTTGTACAAAGTGGCAACAGCAACATTGGTGAAGTTTACCAAACAGGCAACCTGAATGCTGCCACCGTTTTCCAAGCTGGCAACTTACATAAAGCCTATGTTGATCAACGTGGCGAAGGCAACATTGCACGTTCTTATCAATCAAACGTTTCATATAACGGCCCAGCCAGCAACACACAGTTTGCCGTTGGCGCCTATACGCCAACCGCTTACACGGCGGCTGGTATTAGTGCCCGCTAAACGTTTTGCTCTAGAGGGGTGGCAACCGCTACCCCTCTAGGCAGACAATGAATCAGATTAGATAAATAACTCATACATAGACTTCACAGGGAATCGAAAAAATGAAAAAACTGATTTTACCACTTCTCCTGGTATCAACGCAGATTTTTATGCAAAATGCTTTTGCCGCTTCAGCATGCGATTCGCGCAGCGGTAACTGCCTGAGCATCCAGCAAGTGGGCAATACGTCTTTCAGTGACGTTAGTCAGTATGGGGAAAACAACTTAGCAACCACTTTCCAAAAAAGCCGTCAAACTGAGCCCGTTCCATTCTGGAATCGCTCGCTTGCTACAACGATCTATCAAGATGGCGACAAAAATATTGCACATGTTACCCAGTATTCTGGTGAAGGAAAAGGTGAAGGAAACGCACAGCGCGCAGGTATTACACAAGTAGGTGATCGCAACGAAACGACCATCAGTTCAGGTGAAGATACAGGCCGCCAAGGTGGAATGGCGATCGTTTCCCAATATGGAAATGATAATATCGCCCGCATTACACAAGTTGCAAAAGGAACGTTAGGTACCATTTATCAAGAGGGTAATAAAAATAACGCAAGCATTAATACTCGTTCTCATCCGAATAACGAGACACACTTTGTGAATATCACTCAAGTGGGAAATCATAATAATGCAGAATCAACATCTTTAGATGGCAGCTGGGCACATAGCATCATTAATCAAAGTGGAGACTATAATCATGGCTCTCAATATGTTGAAAATCCATATAATCAGGTTCGACTACAACAAATTGGCAATAACAATACATCCTACCAAACGGTTCGCTCCAGATCTTCCAGTAAGCATACTGATGTTCTGAACATGGTAACACAGCAAGGCAATGGCAACCTATCCAGCATCGAAGCATCTGGAGATCGCGCCAACAGCTTTGTTGAACAATATGGTAACCGCAATAAATCTGGCCTAAATAATAATGGCAATGATTATGGCACTGCTAAAATCGCTCAAACTGGCGATGATAACACAGCTAACGCAACCATTAACGGCGCCTCAAACAATGTAGATATCGCTCAAAACGGCAATGGCAATATTGCAGGTGTGCTAGTGAATGGCGCTGGCAACACCGCCATTATTTCTCAGCTTGGCAATAACAACCAAGCCTATCAAACGATTAATGGCAGCGGCAATCATTTAGCAATTTATCAGCAAGGCAGCGGCAACTACGCAAGCCAAAGCATCACTGGTAATAGCAATGCCCTTAGCATTAGCCAAGTTGGTAGTGGAAATAATGGTACGATTGATTGGCAAGGTAATAATAGCAATCTGAGCATTAGCCAAACCGGTAGTAACCTCAGCTATAGCATTATTGGTCAAGGTGATGGCCGTCAGATGGCAATCACTCAATCAAACTAAATTTAGTTTAACGACTCATATTAAAAAGCAGATGCTTTAATTAGCATCTGCTTTTTGCTGATATAAAGAATCACACAGTAATTTAAAATTTGTTAATAGTATTGCTTGCCTCTACAGCGCACTACATCTATATAATGCGTCATTAAATTTATAAATTATTAATCTTTTGAGGAATGCATCATGCTCTCTACCCGTCAACTGACGCTCACAACCGCCATCATTGCTGCTCTTTCTGCTGGCAACGTTTTTGCGCAATCTGCCAATAACCTCCCTATTATTACTCAATATGGTGTGGGTGCGGTGGCGCGTTATAATCAAACAGGAACCAACCAGAATCTCCTCATTTATCAAGATCAAGTAAGCTCTGGTATTGATGCTGGCCGTGTTTACACAGATCCTTTGACGGGGGAAAGCACAAATAATAATCTCTATGGCCGCATTTACCAATCTGGCAATGGATCTGCCGCAGGCGCGAATAGCATTGGCAGCATTAAACAAGCTGGCAATAAACAAGTTGCTCTGATCTCTCAGGCAGGTGTCGGCAATAAAGGTATTATTGATCAAGCTAATAACGCGAATCGCGATAACCTTGTATCGGTAGTACAAACGAATGATAATAATGAAGCGACCCTTATTCAAGGCGCAACCTCCAATACCAGCGCTGAAGTTTCCCAAAATGGCGTAGGTAACAAAGTATTTGGTCAACAATATGGTACATCGCTGCTAAACCGCACCACGCAAGTGGGTAATAGCAATGTGGGCACATTCTACCAAACTGGCTCTTATGGCGTTGCACTTCTCAATCAAGTCGGCAACGGCAATAAAGCTGATTTTGTGCAGAGTAATGCTAAAAATATGGCTGCCGTTACGCAAACCGGCAACAACCACACTGCGGTTATCAAACAATACAGCGTATCGGCTCGCGACGTTAACTCAACTACACCCGATGTAAGCATCACTCAAAGCGGCGCTAACAACTCCGCGACCGCCTATCAAGACTCTAATACGACCGGCAATAAAACTAATATTGTGCAAAATGGTGGCGTTGTTGGTATTCTTACGGGTTCTATTACAGGCCCTATCGTTCTCGACGCTAGCCAGCCAAATAGCGCCATCGTTGAACAAAACGGCGTAGCAAAAAATAACACGGCAACTGTTTCTCAAGATGGCGCGGGGCTGCAGGCAGAAATTCAACAACAATCAAATGGCTCCACTGCAGCTATTTATCAAAGTTTAGCACGCGATACTAATGGCCAACCCACGACCAAAAGCTACAAAAACAAAGCAAGTATCTTCCAAGGCGCTCTAGCAGGTGGCAGCACCGCGAGCATTCTTCAAGAAGGTGGCTTTAATGGATATGATGCAGTAAATCCATCGGCTGCGCCGAAAGTTTATATCAACCAATTTGCTGCAGGAAATACCGCTTATCTTACCCAAAAAGGGGATTATAATCACGCGGGCATTCAGCAAAGCTCTGCTGGAAATACCTCCAATATTTACCAAACCAAGAATTTCAATAATGCCAGCGTATTGCAAGGTTCTGGCAGCGGAAACGAAGCCGTTGTGAATCAGTTCAGCAACATTGATAGCAATACCACGACCAGTGCTGGAAATGACGCTAAGATTCAGCAATATGGGAACGCAAACAAAGTTGCCATTGGCATGAATAACAAAAATAATAAACTGATTATCGGTCAAAGCGGCAATGAAAATTCACTTGGCCATATTGGTTATGGTTCAACCACCACAGCAGGAACACTTGTTAATTACCAAACGGGCGAAAAGAATACCATTGGTCTTAACGTGAGCAATGTATCTGCTGATACAAATGCCAGCATTGCCCAAAATGGTATTAGCAATACCGCTCAATTCACTGGCGCCAGCTCCGTACTTACAAGCATTATCAGCCAGAATGGTAACAACAATTATGCGAGCCATGGTACTGATCTTTATAATGACATCAGCAAAGAGTCATCCATGATCACTATTCAGAACGGCAACGAAAATTCCTCCACGAATAGCCTTCGCATAGCTCCTAAAAACTACATCACAGTTGAACAAATTGGAAACAAAAATACTTCGGCAGTTAATAACTTCAATATCAGCTCTGCCAAACTACTTGTACGTCAAAAAGGCAACGGTAATAAGTCTGATATTACTGGGCGCGCGGCATCCAATATTAGTGGCATCTTTGATGGTGCTGGTGGTGTTTCTCAAGAAGGGGATAACAACACCGCCGCAATTTATGTTGGAACCACCACTAATAATCAGGCAAACATTGTTCAAAAAGGGAATAATAACACAGCGCGTCAAGATTTTTATGGCAGCGACAACGTGATGTATATCTCTCAAAATGGTGATTTCAATACCGCTAACCAACGCATTGAAGGAGCGAATAACAATCTATCCATCATCCAGCAAGGTAACAACAATACAGGTAACATCAACTGGGTGGGTAACAACAACAACCTGAAGATTAATCAGACAGGTAATGGCCTGAATTATAACCTAACAGGTAATAATAGCGGTCAGGTAATTGCTATTACCCAAAATAACTAGTATAATGATAGGTATGAAAAAACTTTTTGCTCTCGCTGCTGCCCTCTTCGCTCAACTTTCTGGCGGTGGCGCAGCGTGGGCAGAAACCGCTTCGGATAAAACCGAAGAAATCAAAACTGAAACCCTGCACATCCTCCGCTCTGGCGAAGGCAATACCTCTCATATTGTTCAAGAACCCAAAAGTGGCACTGTTGATCTCAAGCAAAGTGGAAAATACAACCACACCAGTGTGGAACAAACGGGCGGCACGGATAATAAAGTAGACATCCAACAATCGGGTGAAAATGGCACCATCTCGGTCAAAACCGAGGGTTCTGGCAACAGCATCATCATCAATCAGCAGTAAGGCCGACAAGCCGCAATAATCCTAAGCACTTGTGCTTTGCGAAGATTCCACGGGATTCAATAATTCAAGCAAGCTCTGATGACGTTTTTCAAACAGGGATTTCTTTTCCTGCTGCGGGTCGGTCACCAGCTTTTCTAGCATCATCAGCTTCATTTTATCTTGGCTACTGCCACTTGATTCCATCACGCGCATCAATTCTTCGAATGACATAGTGCCGCCAGAAATCCCCGTGAGTACGGGCTGAATTTGATTTAGCAACACATTGGCAAGTTGTCCAAATTCCTGCATCAACGGGTTAGCTGCCAGCCCACTCACATTGCCATTAAAGCTAATCATGGCGGTTTCTTTGCTCAAAAACTGCATGAAACTTTCGCTGCGCTGGCTTGATTGCTGCATGCTCATATTCACTGATATCACGCCATCATCCGTTACCGCGCGCATTTGAAAATTAAACGTCACCGTTTCATAGACCATCACGTCCGTATTCACACGTTGCTTGGAAAAATCCGCCGCCACGTCGAGTGACATAAATTTCTGATTCGGGTTTTTCTCCATCTGCGCCATCAGGCTGTCCGCCATTTTCGCGGCTTGCTGCAATACGCCGCCCATCATATTTGGGTCGGATTGGCTTTGCACAAAATCTTTGAGTGCCAGCAACGCACCAGCCAGATTGCCGCCGTCATTGGCTTTTTCTATTTGGTCGAGAATATCTTGAAATTGCTTGGCCACCACCGCTTGGTTGGAGACCGATACCACGTCCCCCACGGTATCTTCAGCAGGGATAGGTTTGGGTAAAAGATTGCCCTGCTGCGGAAGCTCAATCGGCCGCAAGCCTTGGGTAATATCGCGCAATAAAGGAGCGTCGGTGCGAGACGACACTTCCTCCGTACCTGGAAGTCGCATAAGTTCCCCTACTTGGTGAACGATTGAAATTTGATTATACGCATTTTATTACGCCGCCTCAATCTTTTTGTG
>JAIXRX010000154.1 GCA_027485005.1 Alphaproteobacteria bacterium | reverse complement strand
GTTCTCACATGGGACAATGGCCAAGGCCTTCTCTTCACTAAAACCATTTCAGTGGATGAAAAATACATGTTCACCATTGAAGAACGCGTGACCAACAAAGGCGCAACGGATGTGACGCTTGCGCCCTTTGGCCGTATTCAACGCAAATACGCGGATGACGTAGAGCATTATGCGATTTTGCATGAAGGCATGATTGGTGTGCAAGAAAGCACTTTGCAAGAAATTGGGTATAAAAGCTTGCGCGAAGACGGCGCCAAAACCTTTTCGGCTAAAGGCGGCTGGCTCGGCGTTTCCGACAAATATTGGCTGACTGCACTCATTCCCGGCACCACCCAAGACCATGCCGTGCGCTATGCGAATGTGGCTGGCGAAGGCACGCCGCGTTATCAAGCCGATTTCAAAGCCGCCTCTTTGAGCGTGCCAGCCGGCAGCGAAAATTATAGCACCGTGCAATTTTTTGCTGGCGCGAAAGAGCTGAATGTATTGGACGGTTACAACCAAAAATACAACATCCCGCTGTTTGACCGCGCGGTGGATTTTGGCGTGCTTTATTTCCTCACCAAACCAATCTTTTTGATGCTCACCTATTTCTATTCCGTGTTGCAAAATTTTGGTTTGGCCATTCTTGCGCTCACTGTCGTGATTAAAGCGCTGATGTTCCCATTGGCGAATAAGTCCTATCGCTCGATGAACCAGATGAAGGCCTTGCAGCCTAAAATGGAAAAGCTGAAAGAGCGTTGCGGCACAGACAAAATGCGCTTCCAACAGGAAATGATGGAAATGTATCGCAAGGAAAAGGTTAACCCTGCATCGGGCTGTCTGCCACTCCTTATCCAGATTCCTGTGTTCTTTGCGCTCTACAAAGTATTGTTCGTTTCCATCGAGATGCGCCACGCGCCATTCTTTGGTTGGATCACCGATTTGTCAGCCCCTGATTCCAGCAATTTATTCACTGGCTTTGGCTTGATTCCGTGGGAGAATCCGTCCTTCTTGCATCTTGGCATTTGGCCGATTTTGATGACGGTGTCGATGGTGCTGCAACAAAAACTCAGCCCGAAACCAACCGACCCTGTGCAAGCCAAAGTGATGGGCTTGATGCCGTATATGTTCTTGTTCCTGTTTGTTTCCTTCCCAGTGGGCTTGGTGATTTACTGGACGTGGAGCAACGCGCTTTCCATTCTGCAACAATGGTGGTTGATGCGCGCACACAAAACCCCTGAACATAAGGCCTAAATGGTGATGGATAACGCGCCCTTCATGCTACGCACTGCACGCCTTGCCGATATCCCTGCGATACAAGCATTGGCAGAGCGTGTGTGGCGAGCGCATTATGTGGGCATCATTGACGACGCCAGCATCGAGCAATTACTCGCGCAGATGTATGATACAAAGACCTTGACCGACCATATGAATGGCAGCCATGTTTTTTTTGTGGCAGAAAATAACGCCACGCTGCTTGGGTTTATTGCGGTCGAAATGCAGGCGGAAAACACGCTGTTCATTCATAAATTATATGTGGATACTGCGCAGCATCAACAAGGCGTTGGTACTGCATTGATGCAGCACGCCGCCGCCGAATTTCCAAACGCCGCGCGCGCCAGCTTGCTGGTTAATCGCAATAATAATTCATCCATTCATTATTACGAAAAACGCGGCTTTGCCAAAATCCGCGCGGTGGATGACCATTCCTATGGCACACCCAAATGCGATTATGAAATGGTGTGTGCGCTTCCTTTTGCCCAAAGAAAGGCGGCCTAACATGTCTGCCGATACCTTGTTCCGTCATCCGTGCCGTTTTGTGTTGGGCGTTGCCAAACTTAGTGGTCTGCCGCCCGCTACCTTGCCCGAAATCGCGATGGCGGGGCGCTCCAATGTGGGCAAGTCCAGCCTGATTAACGCGCTGCTTGGCCGCCATGATTTGGCACGCGCCTCCAATACCCCAGGCCGCACGCGTGAGCTTAATTATTTTGAACTCGACGAGCGTTTTTATCTCGTGGATATGCCGGGATATGGTTATGCTAAAGCGCCGAAATCCGAGATTAAATCATGGCAGGGTTTGATTAAAGATTATCTGCGTGGGCGCGCGCCGCTCAAGCGCGTCTTTATGCTCATCGATTCGCGCCATGGCGTGAAAGAGGCCGACATTGAAACGATGGATTTGCTCGATGAAGTGGCCATGTCCTATCAGGTCATCCTCACCAAAACCGATAAACTCTCGCGCCATGAAGAGCGCGAAGCCGTGATTGCAGAAACTCTTAAATATCTAGCCAAGCGCGCCGCTGCCCACCCTGAAGTCATTGCGACCAGCAGTGAAACAGGCTATGGAATGAGCGAATTGCGCGAGGCGATACTCGCCGCTTGGGAAGGACGATAAGCCATGAAAAAACGCACCCTTGGTTCACCAGAAAAATGGTTGCGCACCGCCGCGACCGTGATGGAAGCGTTGCCTTATTTGCGCCAATTTTCTGGCAAGATTTTTGTGGTGAAATATGGCGGTCACGCGATGGGGGACGGCAAGCTGGCCACCCAATTTGCGCAAGACATTGTGATGCTCAAACAAGTCGGCATTCACCCCGTGGTGGTGCATGGCGGTGGCCCACAAATCGGCGAGATGCTGAAAAAACTGGCGATTCAAAGCGAATTCGTGGACGGCCTGCGCGTGACGGACGCCCCCACCATGCAGATTGCTGAAATGGTGTTGTCAGGCTCGCTCAACAAACAAATCGTGACCGCGCTGCAAGAGGCAGGTGGCCGCGCGGTGGGGATTTCTGGCAAAGACGGCAAGCTGATTGTCGCGCGCAAACTCACCCGCACCAAAAAAGACCCTGACTC
>JAIXRX010000036.1 GCA_027485005.1 Alphaproteobacteria bacterium | reverse complement strand
CTGCGGCCAATACGCTGTGCACGTTGCGCTTGCTTCTGCCCGAGCAAACGCACTGCGCTTTGCAAGGTATTGTGGGGCACACCGCCTATCGCGCAACCTTGCTCGACGCTTTTGCGCAAGTCGGTGCAGAACTCATCGAGGTCGCGATTGAAAAATCAGAGGACGGCGTTTGGCCGTCGCACGCATTAGCCTATTTGCTGGTGGACGACCACGGTGGGTGCAGTGTGATTCGTGTGGAAGACGGGCATGCGCGCACCGCCATGCAGCCTGAGCATTTGGCCAAAGACGCCGCCGAAAAAGCGGATTACCTCTTTTTCTCTGCGTCGTTATTCTACAAATTTTCGCCTAGCGTGGCGCTGCAACTGCTTGCCTTTGCGGCGGACAAACAAAAATCCATTATCCTCGCATTGCCCACGCGTGTGCCGCTTACACCGCTTTTGCAAGAGCGGGTACAAGAGATTATTCGCACGCAAGCCATTGTCACGCTTGGCAATGCGCTCGAACTTCGCGCGGCCTATGGTGCGGATGACAACGTTCAAGCCCTTCGCAAATTGCAACATGATCTGCGCGCCAAAGGGCAAGACGCCTGCGCGTTTATCACCAATGGCAGCCATGGCGCATGGGTGGTGAATGCTGAAAATATTAAAGAAATTGCGCCCGCTATGGTGCCTAAAGAAAAACTCAAAAGTACGGCAGGGGCAGGGGATGCGTCCTATGCGGGATTCCTCGCGGGTTGGCTGCAAGAGCTCCCCTTGGCTGATTGTGGCAAGCAAGGCATGCAGCTTGGTAGCCTTGCGGTGCAGCGGATTTATACGCGCTTAAATGCAGAAGACATTAGTGGTTTTTAATATATTTTTCCAAAATCGCTTCGCACGCTTCAAAGCACTGCGAAAACACTTCATCAAAGCCACGCTGCCCGCCATAATACGGGTCTTTTACCTCTTGTTTTTGGCCCAGCGCATAATGCAAAAATAAATCGACCTGCGCGGTGGCATCCACTGGTTTCATGCCGTTCAGCGCTCGCAAATGGCCCTCATCCATCGCCAAAATCACATCAAAATCATAGAAGTCTTGTGTTGTTACTTGGCGCGCGCGCAAATGCTGCATCGCTACGCCATGTTGCGCAGCGGTGCGCACACTGCGGGCGTCGGGTGCTTCGCCCACATGGTAGGCTTGCGTGCCTGCAGAATCGACCGTGATCTCAATATCCTGAGCATCCGCCAAATGCTGCATCACCGCGTCTGCTGTCGGTGAGCGGCATATATTCCCCGTGCAAACAAATAAAATTTTCATGTGCTAGGCTACAAAATCTGGCTGTGCTTTCGGGTGCGCATTTTGCACGGCAGGGTGCGCCAAACAATTGCTCACAATGCGTTGAATGGTCGGGTAGGGTGTCATATCCACCGCAAAGCGTTCCGCTGAAAAGACTTGTGGCACCAAGCAACAATCCGCCAGCGTCATGGCCGAACCATGGCAGAAATCGCCCGTGTGTGGCGATTGGCTCAGTTCGGTTTCCAGCGCCGTGAAAGCCACATTATTCCAATGCTGAATCCATTCTTTGCGCTCGTCTTCCACCATTCGCCAACGCTGCTCCAGATATTTCTGTACTCGCAAGTTTGTAATTGGCTGAAGGTCACTGCTCATCGCATCCGCCAGTGCGCGCACCCGCGCTTTGCCCACCGCTGATTCTGGCAAGAGCGGGTGGTTTTTATGTGTTTCATCCAGATATTGAATAATGGCGACCGACTGCGTGAGCACTGTGCCGTCATTCAGCACCAACGCGGGTACCAGCCCTTGCGGGTTAATCTTGCGGTAGCGTTCCTCATGTTGGTCGCCCTCACGCAGATTCACAAACACCGTCTCGGAAGGAATAATGCCTTTGAGCTGCATGGCAATCCGCACGCGATACGCCGCCGAAGAGCGAAAATATGAGTAAAAAATCATATATAAAAATCCTAATATCTAGGCGGGATTAGTGTAAGGAACAACTTTTTGGTCAATTGCACCAAAGATAGAGCGGCTGCCTTCATCCATCATTTCAATGCGCACGCGGTCACCAAATTTGAGGAATGGCGTAGTGGATTCACCGCTTTCCAATTTTTCAAGCGTACGTTTTTCGACGATGCAAGACGAACCCACCGAGCGGTCTTTGTTAGAGACTGTACCAGAACCAATGATGGTGCCAGCCGCCAGCGGTCTTGTGCGTGCCGCATGCGACACCAATTGATGAAAGCCAAACACCATGTCCACGCCAGCATTTGGCGCACCAAAATCCTTGCCATTCACATAAGAATGCAGCGGCAGATGCACGCGCCCGTCTTTCCATTTATCCCCCAATTCGTCCGGCGTAATCGCAATCGGCGAGAAGCTGGAAGATGGTTTTGCATGAATAAAGCCAAAGCCTTTTTGTAGTTCTGGCATCGCTAAATATCGCGCAGATACGTCATTCACCAACACAATCAGTTTAATGTGTTTGAGCGCGGCTTCTGCGCCGATTCCCATCGGCACATCGTCCACAATCACGGCAATTTCAGCTTCCAAATCAATGCCGAATTTTTCGTCCGCCAGCGGAAT
>JAIXRX010000021.1 GCA_027485005.1 Alphaproteobacteria bacterium | reverse complement strand
GGGTTCAAGAACAACACAAACTCGCCCGTGGCCGCTTTAGCGCCAATGTTGCACGCCGCCGCAAAGCCTACATTGCCATGGCCACTCACTAGCGTTAGGCGGGCGTCATCTTGCGCGAGTTGGCGCAGCATTTCCAGCGTTTCAGGCGGGTTGCCGTTGTCCACCACCACCAGCTCTTGCAGCGCACTTTGTGCAAGGGTTGCACGCACGGCAATCGGCAGCACCGCACCGGTTTGATAACTCACCATCACTACAGAAACATTGGCCAAACCTGTCATCATCTTATTCCTTTTATTCATCCCAATGCAGTGGGTTTTTTGCATAATCTTGCCACGCGGGTAATTGCGCGTCACGCTCTGAAACCATAGGGTTTTTCAGCGGCCAATCAATCCCCAAATCGGGGTCATCAAACCGAATCCCGCCTTCGCCGCCGGGTTTGTAAATCCCTGTGACTTTATAGGTCACATCCGCAGGGCCGTCCCCCAGCACACAAAAACCATGGGCAATACCTGCTGGCAGCCACAATAAACGGCCATTTTCTTCCGAAAGTTCCACCGCCACATGCTGGCCAAAGGTTGGCGAACCCGCGCGCACATCCACGCCCACATCCCAAATTTTTCCGCGAATCACGCCCACCAATTTACCCTGCGCAGGCGTGTGTTGGTAGTGCATGCCACGCAATACATTCGGATGAGAGCGCGAGTGGTTGTCCTGCTTAAAATCAGTCGGCAGCCCAAGCGCCGCAAATTTTTCCGTGTGAAAGCGCTCAATGAAATAGCCGCGCGCATCTTCATGCGTGTCCAGCTCCACAATTTTCACGCCAGCAATCAACGTATCAACGACGCGCATTCATCCACTCCGAAATCGCTTCTTTCATCCCCTGCTCCCATGCAGGCATCTGCGTCTTTAATAGCGTTTTTGCCTTGCTGCTGTCCAGCCGCGAATTTTTCGGGCGCGTGGCTTTGGTAATATAATCCGCCGAGGAAATCGGCCGCACCTCTTTCACCGCCAGCGTTGCCCCTTGCGCGCGCGCCTCGTTAATCAGCGCCACCGCGAAATCATACCAGCTCACAAAGCCTTCATTGCACAGATGATACATGCCGCTGGGGAAAATTTCTTCCTGCATCGCGCCGTCAAGCGCACGCAGCGCTTCGCGCGCCAGATGCGGCGCATAGGTCGGCGCACCAATCTGGTCATTCACCACATTCAGCGTTTCTTTGGTTTCCGCATGGCGCAAAATCGTGGTCAAAAAATTCTTGCCCACGCCGTCAAACACCCATGAGGTGCGAAACAGCAAAACGTCTGCCGCACTGGTCAGCACCGCATATTCACCCGAAAGTTTACTCACGCCATACGCATTCAGCGGGCTTGTGTGGTCGTCTTCTTGCCATGGGCGCGTGCCACTGCCATCAAACACATAATCGGTGGAAAAATGCACCAGTTTTGCGCCTGTTTTCTCGCCATATTCCGCCATCATCAAAGGGGCTGCGCTGTTAATCGCAATCGCGCGGGTCATATCGTCTTCCGCTGCGTCCACGGCCGTGTATGCGGCTGCGTTCAAAATCACATCCGGCTGATAGCGTGTTAGAAACGCCGAAAGGGCTGCGCCATCCGCAATATTCACACTGTCAGAACCAATCACTTCCGCTTGCGGCACAAGCAGCGCAAAGGCACGCGCAAGCTGGCCATGCGCGCCCACCACCAGAGGTTTTTTGAAAGCAGATAAAAACATACTCACGCGGCTTTTTTATCCTTACGCGCAAGCATCGCTTCGCACCATTTTTGATTCGCCAAATACCACGCCACGGTTTCTTTCAAGCCGTCTTCAAACGTCCATTGGCGTTTCCAATCAAGTTCACGCTGAGCCTTGCGGTCATCAATCGCATAGCGGCGGTCATGGCCCAAACGGTCAGGCACAAAAGCGGCCAAAGAGCTATAAGCGCGGGCGTCTTTGCGCGGCGCCAGCTCTTCCAAAATAGCACAAAGCGCATTCACCATTTCAAGGTTATTGCGCTCGGCATTCCCGCCAAAATTATACGACTCACCCGCCACACCTTTCACCAGCGCGGCCCACACGCCAGCCGCATGATCATCCACATGAATCCAATCGCGGATATTTTTACCGTCGCCATAAATCGGCAAAGATTGGCCAGCCATAGCGCGAGTAATCATCACCGGAATCAATTTTTCGGGGTATTGGCGCGGGCCATAATTATTGCTGCAATGAGTAATCATCACCGGCAAACCATAGGTATGAAACCAGGCGCGCACCAGCAAATCACCCGAGGCTTTGGACGCAGAATAAGGCGAGTTTGGCTCAATCGCGGATTGCTCCGAAAACTTACCCGTCTCACCTAAAGACCCATAGACCTCATCCGTGGAAACATACACAAATCGGAAATTGTTTTTCTGCTCACGCGAGAGGTTTTTGTGGTGCTGACGCGCTGCTTCAAGCAGCGTGTAGGTGCCAATAATATTGGTTTGAATAAACTCGCTGGGTGCCGCAATCGAATTGTCCACATGGGACTCAGCGGCCAAATGCACCACAGCATTCACCGCATGTTCTTTCATCAATTTTTCGACCAGCGCGCCGTTGGTAATATTACCTTCCACCAATTCCCACGAGCCTTTGGCCGAAGGTTTGATGGCGTGCAGATTCTCAATGCTGCCGGCATAGGTCAGTGCGTCGAGCACAATCACTTTGCAGCCCTCGGCCACGGCTTTGGCCACAAAGGCACAGCCAATAAAGCCAGCGCCACCCGTCACAAGTAAGGTGGCAGGGGTAAATTCAGAAGCGGAGGTGGTTATATTTTCTGTTGTCATGGCGCGAAAATAGTCGGTTGTGGGCGGCCTGTCATCTATAAAGTAAAGTCCACAGGAATCAGGAAGTCCACCGCGTCTCCCCCAGGGTAACCCGCAGGAATCGCGGGCACAGGGTTAGAGCGGCGCACCATTTCGCCTAAGGCCGCATCAATCACACGGTGGCCGGAGGAACGCTCAATGCGATATTTCAGAATTTTTCCTGCGCGACTCACCCGCACACGCACCACCGCCTCGCCCTGCAACCCTGCGCGGCGCGCCTCTTCGGGGTAAATGCGGTTGCGCGCAATCCACAAAGAAATCACCTGCTCATAACGTTTGAGCATATCCGTTTCGGCACCACTACTGTTGCCGAGCGCACTTCCAGCCCCCGCACTGCTGGCCTGCGAACGCACATATTTTATCAGCGGCTCTTTGTTTTTGCTTTTTTCGTCGCGTTTATTTTTCTGCTCGCGTGATTTTTCAGGGCGTTTTTTCTCTTCCTGCAAATCGCTCAGCAAACTATCCAACGAGGTCAGCGCCGCGTCAGACGCATATTGCGGTTCCGCCCCTGCACTTGGCTGTGGCGCGGCATTTCCTGCATCTTCAATCGGAATAAATTCGGCTTGCAATGGCTCGGGCGGCGCAGGGTTTTGTGCCGCTGCATCCACATCCTCACCAAATTTCACACTGATGGTGCGCACCGGCACCTCACTCGGTTTACCCTGTGGCAACAACCCATACACCGCCATAAACACAAGGTGTAAACACAGCGCGGTAAACATCATCATGCCAAAATCATGATCATCCAAATAGCGGTTCGCGCCTTTATAGCGGCTGCCTTCCAGCTGTTCATGCAGTTTTTCCATGGCGCTAATTCTCCATGCCCTGCGTCACCAGTGAAATATTTTTACCGCCCGCCGCACGGACCATTTCCATCACCTCAATCGCATGATGTGCGGGAATTTCTGCATCTGTTTTCAAGGAAACAATAATATTTGGTTGCGCGGCAATCCGCTTGGGAAGCTGCGCACGCAAACCATCCATATCCGTCAAATCATCGCCCATCAGCACTTCACCATAGCGGCCTAGTACAATCACAATCTCACCTTCATCGAGCACTTTGCCACTGCGCGCAGCGGGCAATTCCACGGGCACGATTTC
>JAIXRX010000098.1 GCA_027485005.1 Alphaproteobacteria bacterium | reverse complement strand
TATGACGCACGCAAAAAGATTTACGAGGCGCTGGAGCTGGCCACGCAGTTTTTTGCGGTGCAGCTAAATGCGCCTGAAGCCATGAAAGCGCGTGCTTATTTGCAAGAACGCGGCTTGACCGGCGAAGCGTTGCAGCGCTTCCGCATTGGCTATGCGCCAGCAGACAAAAATTCGTTGCGGCAGTTTTTGCTGCAAAAGGGCATTCGCCTGCGCGAGGCAGTGGCGGCTGGCCTGCTGATTGAGGGCGGTTTTGGTGAGCCCTACAGTCGTTTCCAAGCGCGCATTATGTTCCCGATTCTTGACCCGCAAAAACGCGTGGTGGCTTTTGGTGGCCGTGTGTTGCCAGACGCGCCTGCCACGGGTGCTGCATCTGCTAAATATATCAACTCGCCAGAAACCGAGCTTTTCCACAAAGGCCAGATGCTATTTAATGCGGCTAACGCCCGCAAAGCGGTGACCCAAAGCGACCAAACGCTGGTGGTGGTGGAAGGTTATATGGACGTGATTGCACTGGCGCAAGCAGGGCATGATGCAGCGGTGGCAGCCCTTGGCACCGCAATGACGGACGCACATTTGCAGCTGCTATGGCGGATGACGCCAGAGCCCGTCGTGTGTTTGGACGGTGACTCGGCAGGGGTTCGCGCCATGCAACGAGCGTTAGAGCTGGCGTTGCCGCTGATGGCCCCCGACGCTGGGCTGCGCTTTGCCATGCTGCCTGACAAGCACGACCCTGACAGCCTTGTGAAGGCGCAAGGGCTGGAGGCGTTTCAGAGTGTTTTGAAAGCGGCCGTGCCGATGTCGGCTATGATATGGCGGCAAGGGCTTGAAGCGCATGGCAGCGAAAGCGCTGAAGCCCGCGCACGGCTAGAGCAAGCGGTGATGAGCCAATGCGACAAGGTAAAAAACCAAACCAGCCAGCGGCATTTGCGGGACTTTTTGCGCCAGCAGCTGCGCGAGTTGAACTATAGCAGCAGCCGTCAGAGTTGGGTGACGAATAAAAAATCAGGGCAGGGCAAGGCTTCACGCGCGAATGCGGCCGCGGCCGCGCAGCTTTTGCCGACGATGCAAGGAAGCAAGCTAAGCCACGCTCAGGAAACGTTATTAGCTTTCTTAATCGAAGCCCCAGAAATGCTGCATGTGGGCGAGATAGAAGAGTTTGTGGGGCATTTGACGGTGGAGGATGCAGGCTTGCGCGCGGTGCATCAAGCGGTGATGGATTGCTACCATCGGCACCATGACGAACCGAATGAGATGCTGGCGCAAGCCATTAAAACCGAGGTTTGGCCAAAGCTTACCCCGCGCTTGCAGAGCTTATTGCACCATGCCACCCCTCGGCAGGCGCAAACGATTGAAGATAAAGATGCGCGCCGTTTAGCGCTTTCGGTGCATTGGCAAAAGCTACATGAAGCCTACTATGCCACCTGTTTAGAGGCGGAAATGCAGCAATTGGTGGCTGAAATGTCGGGGGATGGCGCCGAGGCCGCCATGAGCCGCATGGCACAGGTGCAGGCCGAGATTGCCCGCCTGAAAGAGCGCCGCTTTGCCCTGACGGATGAAATTTAAGCAATAACATATTGCATTTTCGTAATTTATCCTTACATATCTTTCTAGCGCTTGACTTTTGGCGTGTAAAACTGTGCCCATTTTATACCCATTTTAATGTTAGGAAAAATGCATGGCTAAATCTGCTACTCGATTGAAAGTAAAACCTAAAGCCGCACCCACAAAAGCAAAAAATGCTGTGCCAAAGAAACCAGTGGCTAAGGTGGTGGCTAAAAAAGTAGCGCCGAAAAAGCCAGTAAAAAAAGTGGCAACTAAAAAACCTGCACCTAAAGGGGCCGTATCTAAAAAAACGGCGATCAAAGTGCCAGCAAAAAAAGTGGTGGCAAAGAAAGTCGCTCCTAAAAAAATAACCACTCAAAAATCTGTAAAAAAGACACCAACGAAAGTCGCCGTAAAAGTGATAAAAAAAGCACCGCAGAAAAAACCTTTACCAAAGGTGGTAAAAAAGGTTGCGCCTAGCAAAACCCCTGCTAAAAAGCCATCTTCCAATGCTGTGGTAAGTCAGAAAAAAACGGTTGCTGCTGTGTCGGAAAAAACCGCATTGAAAGCGTTGGCACCTGCCTCATCCTATTCCCCAAAAACAAAGATTAAAGATTCGCAAGCACCCTCTATGAAGCCTAGCAATAAAGAAAATAAAATCGCTGAAAAACCAGCAAAATCTTCCAAAACTTCGGACAAAGAACCCACCGACGATAAAACCAAAGAGGCCTACGCTTCGATGCTCAAAAAATTAATGAGCTTGGGCAAGGCGCGTGGCTTTGTGACGATCGATGAGTTGAATCGTGCGCTACCTCCGGAAAATGTCTCTCCTGAATTGATTGATTCAGCGATTGCGGCGCTCAATAAAGCGGATATCACGATTAATGAAGTGCCAGAAGATGGCGAGCCAGAGATGTTTGAGCCAGAAGCTCAAGCAGAAGAAAAAGGTGGCCGTGGTGATGATCCTGTTCGCATGTATCTGCGCGAGATGGGCAATGTAGAATTGCTTTCCCGCGAGGGCGAGATTGAGATTGCGAAACGCATTGAATCTGGCCGTGACTCGGTCATGTATGCATTGTGCGAAAACCCCATTGTGATTGCAGAAATCGCCCGTTGGCGCGACGCACTAGACGCGGGCACGCTGTTGTTGCGCGAAGTAGTGGATTTGGACGCGACCTACAGCGCGATTACAGGCCAAGAATTTGAAGAGCAAAAAGCCGCAGAGGAAGAAGACGATTTCGAAGATGAAGAAGAAGTCGAAACCTCTGAAGAAGAAAGCGAAAACGCTGAGGAAGAAAGCGAAGAAGGCAAAACTGCGGAAGCCTCTGATGATGATGGTGATGCGTCTGTTTCGCTGGTGGCAATGGAGAAAATTTTGTTGCCAAAAATCATGGAGATTTTTGACGATTTTTCCAAGCTCTCCCGCAAGCTCGATAAGTTGCACGAAAAACGTTTAATGGCGTCATTTGGTGAAGGCCAATTTAGCAAAACGGATGAAACCAACTACAATAAGCATCTGAAAGAAATGGTGGAAACCATTTTGGGCGTGCGCATGAACGCAGTGCGTCAGGAGAAATTATTACATCAGGTATATGACCATCATCGTCAGGTTATTGCGATTGAACGTCAGTTGCTAAACTTAGCAGAAAAACACCGTGTCAGCCGTGATGAATTTTTCAAAGCACATACGGGGCAAGAGCTTGCGCCAAACTGGTTGAAGGATGTTGCGAAATTAAAGGCACGTGGCTGGGCAGAGTTTGCAAAAGAATCTGGCGCGGATGTTACCGCCCTTCGTGAGCAACTAGCAACCCTTGCGCATCAGATTGGTATGGACTTGGGTGAGTTTAAGCGTCTTGTGATGGCTACTCAGCGCGGTGAGCGTGAAGCGTCGCGCGCTAAGAAAGAGATGATTGAGGCGAATTTGCGTCTCGTGATTTCGATTGCTAAAAAATACACCAACCGTGGTTTGCAATTCTTGGATTTGATTCAAGAAGGCAATATCGGTTTGATGAAAGCCGTGGATAAATTTGAATATAAACGTGGCTATAAATTCAGCACCTACGCTACATGGTGGATCCGTCAGGCGATTACGCGTTCGATCGCGGATCAAGCACGCACCATTCGTATTCCTGTGCACATGATTGAAACGATTAACAAAATCGTGCGTACTAGCCGCCAGATGATGCATGAAATGGGCCGTGAGCCTACACCAGAAGAACTCGCCACCCGTTTGGTGATGCCGCTGGATAAGGTGCGTAAGGTGATGAAAATTGCGAAAGAGCCAGTCTCTCTCGAAACCCCGATTGGTGACGAAGAAGATTCGCATTTGGGTGATTTCATTGAAGATAAAAACGCGATTCTGCCTTTGGAAGCTGCGATTAACAGCAATCTGCGTGAAACTACGACCAATATTCTTTCCACCCTTACCCCGCGTGAAGAGCGCGTGTTGCGTATGCGTTTTGGGATTGGGATGAATACTGACCATACGCTTGAAGAAGTGGGCCAGCAATTCTCGGTCACGCGTGAACGTATTCGTCAGATTGAAGCGAAAGCATTGCGTAAACTCAAGCACCCAAGCCGCTCTCGTAAACTTCGATCGTTCCTTGACGGGCAATAAAAACATAAAAAGGGAAGTTTGTATGACCATTGGAACCCGACTTTTTTCTTGGTTAAATGGCCAGTTGGTGGGCCGCGACGAACAGGGTAATCGCTATTATCAAGAAAAGCGTGAGCCTAAAGGGCGTCGCCGCAAACGCTGGGTGATGTATGATGGCGTGGTGGAAGCGTCTCGCGTGCCAGCCCACTGGCATGGTTGGTTGCATTATACAGTCGATGTTGCGCCAACATCCAATAGCCCACGTTATTCTTGGCAAAAACCACATAAAGCGAATCAAACGGGAACGGCGGGTGCGTATCTTCCACCGGGGCACACGTTGATGGGTGGTCAGCGTGAAAAGACGACCGCTGACTACGAACCGTGGATGCCGTAACATTCCTTTACAGAACCTCACAAACTGTTAGTTTGTGGCCATAAATTTTACAGGGGATTTTTGCTTATGCAACGTAATGCAGTGGAAACAATGATTGGTGCAGTGGTGCTGGTGGTAGCCATTGGTTTTGCTGGTTATGCCTATCAAAATTCAGACGCGAAACCCGTGAGCGGTTATAGCGTGAATGCTAAATTCAGCAATGTGGACGGTCTGAGTTTGGGCTCAGACGTGCGCGTAGGTGGTATTAAAGTGGGCATCGTGCGTGATATGTCGCTTGACCCGAAAACTTACCAAGCAGTGCTGAAATTAGAGTTACGTGATGATGTGAAATTACCAACAGACTCTTCGGCGAGCGTGTCCTCTGAAGGTTTGCTTGGTCCGAAATATGTGTCGCTAGAACCAGGTGCAGACGAGGAAATGATTGAAGAAAATGGCTTGATTCAATATACGCAAGCCTCGGTGTCTCTTGAATCGATGATTGGAAAATTTATTCATAGTGGTGGTGGTGTGGATAGTGGCTCGGACAATAAAGATGCAGCCAGTACGAGCGCTTCTGCTGCGACCCCAGCGGCAACGGAATAGTTTATGCGCTTTGGTGCGGCCTGTTTGATGGCCTGTATGGCCTTTTCTTTGGCCGCTTTAGCGCAAGAGTCGCCAGACTCTGTGCTTCAAGATGAAATGGAAGAGGGTGCTTCAGGGGCTGTGAAGCCGCTGGAGCTAAAAGCTGCGCCACCTGTTCCACTAAATAATCCTGTTGAAGCTGCTACGCCATCGCTTGGTTCGCCCGATCGCCCGAGTGTGATGAGCATGCCGCAGCCTGCCATACCAGTGGTGGAAGGTGCAATACCCGCTACCCCTGCAGATGCCGCTGCCCCAGTAGAATCAGAAGCACCCGCTGTGCCAAAAACAGAGCTTTTCCGATCGGCTAAATTACGTGCACTTAATAAAGTGACCGCGCGTTATGGATCGGTGACAGCTCCTTTGGGCATGTTGGTACGTTTTGGAAATCTTGAGATTATTGCGCAGCGTTGCCAGACCGATGAAGTGGTGCAAGGGGTACGCCAACAATCTGCTTTAGTGGATATTTGGGAACTAAAACCCAATGAAAAACCGGCGCGTGTGTTTCATGGCTGGCTGTTTGCCGATTCGCCCTCTTTATCTAGCATGAACCATGCAGTTTATGATGTGGGTTTAGACCAATGTATGGAAAGCGAGACTCCCCCAGAATAAATAAATCAGCCAGTATGGGGCACCAAAATGTGATAAATTAGTCATGAGGTGTGGATAAAAATCAGACTGGTTGTTAATTTTTATTAATTTTACTTGAAAAAAACAATTCTTAATACTAGGTAATACTTAAGAGCAGCTATAATGCAGCCATAAAACACAGTCATTATATTAGGGTGAATCATGTCGTATCAGAATAGTCTGATTAAAAAATTGAACCTTTCTAAACTTGCAGCGCAACATAAAGCGCAAAACGAGCAAGGAGGAGAGATTCTGGACATGATGCTTGATTCTCGTTATCTGCGTCAGTCCAGTTCTTTGATTAATGAAGCCCTACAAAAGGGTTTTGATGTGCTACAATTATCGGATGGTGATATTGTGACCACCGGTACTAAGACCATCGTTCATCGCTATCAATGGGACGCTGAAACTGGCAAACTCGCCCGCGTTAAAACCGAGCAATCTGGTGTGAAACGCATGCGTCGCGCTCAAGGTTCAGACGAGATGATTCTGGACGAAGATACGGACGAAGACGCTTAATATTGTCATCTTTTATTGCCGCAAGTCTCTATTTTATACTCATAATGAATGTGTGTTTGATAAATTTTTGGACAAATTCATCGAAGAAAACACATATTCTGCTTGACGAGTCTTAGGTTTTTGCTCATAAAACGCATCTTAAATTTTCTAAACTAAAGGGTATCATTATGGCTCGCCGCTGTGAATTGACTGGCAAAGGTGTTCAATCAGGTAACAATGTATCGCACTCTAACCGTAAGACGCGCCGACGTTTCCTGCCAAACCTGCAACAAGTAACCTTGCCATCCGAATTGCTGGCCCGTGGCGTTTCCTTGCGCTTGGCTGCTTCTACCATCCGCAGCGTAGAGCATAACGGTGGTTTGGATGCTTACTTGCTCAGCACCTCTTCGAACAAATTGACGATTGATGCAGTGAAGCTCAAAAAAGAAATGCAAAAAGCGCAAGTAGCGAAAGTAAAAGCTGCTTAGTTTTTTTCGACGAATAAAACAAAAAAAAGCCTCCGAAATTTTCGGAGGCTTTTTTTATTGTGTTTTAAGGCCCAGCGCGGCTGGTTTGGGGAGGGGCGTTGGCCGCTGCTTGCTGCGCTTGGGTATAGCTGGCGGTAAAACCTTGGCCGGTATTGGTGATAGGGCCAAGAGATGCATTTGATGGCTGACTAACGGTTTGTTGCCAATGGTTAGCGGCGGGCAGGGCAGTGGTGCTAACATGGCTTGCCACCTGTTGCCCCATGGCGTGGGCCTGAATTTTTTCTACGGCTTGGCAGGCAGTCTTCGCGGAATTTTCCATGAAGCCCATCATCAACGATTTCTCGCCCATGCTTGGCAGATACGACCCCACGGCCATCACGCGGCCACTAACCGATGCAAGCGGTTCATCCACTGGCAGGTTGGTGTATTGATTCGGAGCAGGGGAAACATAGCACGGGGTTTTATTCCAATCCTGATAAACCACATGGCCCGTAAACACTTCATCGACTGTTTTGCCCAAAGCTTTGGCATATTGGGCTTTGAGCGTATTCAGCATCTCCGCAGGTTTTTGCTGGTTGGCGCTCCCACCGATGAGGAACGTCACCATACCGTTGCTATTCGGGGTGTCGCCTGCTTGTTTATCATTCCCCACCCATGAGGTTTGGCAATGGCCGTCGCCGTCAATCACCGTGCCGGTATGCGTGTTTGGGCCCCATGGTTTGCCGCGGGTTTCCAGCGCAATTTTGCTAAGGGCAGTATATTGGGTATTTTGTACGAGGCCTTGGATTTGTTGCGCTTTTTCTGGTGCATGGCCTTTCCACAACGTGTCTGCTCCTTGAATATTACGCAAAGCAGGCAAGGTGAGGGCGGAAACCACATAGTCAAATTGCTGCGCGCCATGAGCGGTTTGCACTGTTACACCCGCGCTATTTTCCTGAATGCCCGTAATCGGGGTTTCTTTGAGAATATTTACCTTAGGGGAGAGATAATTTTCGAGCGCCTGAATCAGGCGATAATTCCCGCCTTTAATACGGTAAGTTTCGTCGGAATCACCAAATAAATCTAAGCCTTCTTTGGTGTCGGTGCTGATGAAATCGACGAGATTCAGCGCGGACATATCTTGCGAATCGCGGCCACATTCCGATCGGTAGGACTGCTTGAGAATATTGCACAGCCAGTTGGGCACTTCTACGCCTTGTTGCGCGCGAATATCGGCGACGGCTTGCGCGAGATATTGGTCCATGCTCAGCGCGTCGATTTGTTTGGCGCGGGCGGTATAGGATTTATCAGGATTGCGCAGTTGCGCTTGGTCACGCGCAATATAATCCGCAAGCGGTTGGTAGGCGGCAATCACTTCTGCTTCGCTACGGCGTTGGCCGTCTGCAAAGTAAATATCTTCCAATTTTTCGTCAGGGCGGCGGTCTTCTACTTCCACTTTGAAGTTGGGGTTGTGCTTCGTCATTTCGTCGCACAGGCGCAGCATGGTTTTGTTGGTGGCGTCAATCAGCTCGGCGCCGCGTTCAAAATATTGCGGGTTATTTGGGTCGGAGCCCACATTTTGCTGGGTATAAATATGGCCACCCAAACGAGCGCTTGCCTCAAAAATGGTCACATCAAAGCCTTTTTCCATCAGCTCTTTTGCGGCGGTGAGGCCGCCAATGCCGCCCCCCATAATTGCCACTTTTTTGCGCGGGGCAGTGGTGTTGATGAAAGGAATGGTGGGGGCAGAAAGGGTGGTCGAGGTTTGGAGTGGGGCGCTCACAGGCTGGCTGAGTGTGGCTGGCGTAAACACAGGCACCTTCGGCGCAAAATCACTCGTTGCGCTGCCAAACCTGTTTTTAATCCCGTCAAATAAACCCATAAACCGCCGTCATTAAGCTGTTGATAGATTGATTATAACGCAGAATTGTTAAAGTTTGATGAAGGTAGGGGCTAAATAGCTGGGCTATTTTGTTTTTGAGATTTATAATAATCTTCAATTTTCAACATTCGCCCCATTTCCTTGGTTGCGCGCTCTACTTCTTCGATTTGTTCAGTGATGTCTTTTTGATAAAAATGCATGGCCTGAATACCATTCAAAACTAAAGCGCCAACAGACAACATGTAGTTTTCAATATTACTACCGGGATATTCAAGTTCCAGTTCTCCGAGTCTTTTATAAAAAGCCTCTCGTTGTTTTGCATCACGTTCGCGTTTTGGATATTTATCTTCTGCAGCATTAATCGCTTGTGTTTCGGCAAATGCTTCGCAAATTCCCACGAGCCCCAAGCCAAAGAAAAAAGTTGATCCACTAATGCCAAGGCTTTTTAAAAAAGTACGGCGGCTTATTTGTTTCGGAATCGTTTTTGCTACGACTTTTTTTTCACCTGAACTAAGATTGACTGCCCAAAAATCTTCACGGGCTCGCTCTAAGAAATCTAAAACTTCTGCTGGGCCATGTGCGGGGTCATTGAGCATGCGTTTGAAAAATTGCCGCCCAAGATCACAATCTCGACCGGGGATTCTTTCAATCACGCGTTCTAAAACTTTGCGCTGCACCTCTGATGGAGCGTCTCTTAGCATACCAAAGGTACGCGGTAGCATGTTTCGTTTGGTGGTATCAGACATAGAAACTCCTTGTTATTTTTGAGTATAAAATAACAAAGTAAATAAAGTGCTAATCGCTGATGATTAATCGTCGTCGTTATAAGAAAAACGAGGGGCGGGTTTGATGACCGGGCGGTCAACTTTTGGCATTGGCACATCCACTAAATTATGTTCGCGTGCCATTTCTTCTTTCAGTTCTTTAGACGGCTCACCACGGCCAGCCGCGAGCACCGTGCCATAGTCGGCGGGGCGGAAGTTTTTGTTGCTGTCCATGTTGATTTTCATTTCTTTCAACTTCGCCAGCGTAATTTCTACATAGGAAAACACGGCGTCACCAAATAAATTGATACCGCGCATGAAGATGACGACCTGCTCGTTGGCAACGTCGGCAGGAATCTCGTAGGACTCGAGGGAGAGAGGGGCGCCTGGCGCCTGTGTATTATTCATAGCTTGTGCGTACATGATTTAAGCTTTTTTTACAAGAGGAGGAAGGGCTTAAAGTTTAACGACTGTGACCTTGTGGGGCTTTGCGGAATTCGGCGCTTTGACCTTGTCCCATCATAGCAGCTTGTGTGCTAATTATATTTTGGAAAGCAACGCGCCCTCCTTCAGACAAGCCATTAGTGCCTGCGCTTATAATAGCGCCTGAAGCAAATCCATCGATTGAACCTTTTAGAGCGTCACTAATATTCATATTCATCTCCTCTTATTTTTCTTTTTGGGCAGGGAAAAGGTTTCCATCTGAATGCCCATGTTTGAACTATACCAAACACTTCATACCCGCAGCAACCCTTAACTTGCACTGTAACAAACAATTCACAAAGCTGTCATGAAACTGTCATTTACTTTACTATTTTTACGCTAAAAGGATTGAAAAAGTGTTAACAAGTTAACTTTTGCGAGTGGTGGGGTGGTGCTGTGGAGAGGTGAATGTCATAAGACCCCAGCCTTGAGCAAGCTCCATGTGAGCCGCAGGAGCGGCAATAGCGGGGGCAAACACAATACAAACTAAACCTGCGTGCCGCCCACCGTCATTTTTTCGATGAGGAGGGACGGTTGCCCTACGCCCGCAGGCACGCTCTGGCCGCCTTTACCGCAGGTGCCCACGCCTTTATCAAGCTGTAGGTCATTGCCGATTGCGCGCACCAGTTTCAGTACTTCGGGCCCATTGCCGATGAGCGTGGCGCCTTTGACGGGTGCTTTGATTTTGCCATCTTCCACCAGATAGGCTTCGGAGGCAGAGAACACGAATTTGCCCGAGGTAATATCCACCTGACCACCGCCAAAGTTCACGGCATAGAGGCCATTTTTCATGCCGCGTAGCATTTCCTGCGGGTCTTCGGAGCCTGCCAGCATGTAGGTGTTGGTCATACGTGGCATGGGGGTGTGGGCATAGCCTTCACGGCGGCCATTGCCAGTGGGGCGCATGCCCATCAGGCGCGCATTCAGGCGGTCTTGCATATAGCCTTTCAAAATCCCGTCTTCAATCAGCACTGTGTTTTCGGTAGGAGTGCCTTCGTCGTCGATACTCAAGGATCCACGGCGGTCGGGCAGGGTGCCGTTATCCACCACGGTGACGCCTTTGGCGGCCACTTGCTGCCCAAGCAAACCCGCAAAGGCGCTCGTTTTTTTACGATTGAAATCGCCTTCCAAGCCGTGTCCAACAGCCTCATGCAGCAGCACACCCGGCCAACCTGGGCCCACCAGCACTTGCATTTCACCCGCAGGGGCAGGGATAGATTCGAGATTGGTGAGGGCTTGACGCAGCGCCTCATTTGCTTGCATTTGCCATTGATCTTCGCTGAGATACAGGCCGTAGGAAGTGCGGCCACCCGCGCCATAACTGCCTGTTTCCATGCGGCCATTCTGTTCTACCACCACCGAAATATTCAGGCGTACCAATGGGCGAATATCCCCTGCCACAGCGCCACCTGCACGCAAAATCTGCACCGCTTGCCAGCTGCCCGAAAGTGCGACTGACACTTGCTTGACGCGTGGATCTTTGCCGCGCACATAGGCATCTATTTGCTGTAGCAGCGCGATTTTTTGCTCAAACGGTTGTTCGTTCAGTGGGTTTAGATCGGCATAGAGCGCGGCATTGGTGCCAAACGGCATCTCGACGGCCTTGGCACTTGCTTGCCCAAAATTGACAGCGCGTACGGTTTCAGCGGCGCGTTTTATCGCGGCTTCGTCCAGTGTAGTCGCATGGGCGTAGGACACAGCTTCCCCCAGCACGCCGCGCAGACCAAAGCCTTGCTCGGTATTGAAGCTGGCATTGCGCAAGCGCCCGTCATCCCAGCTCAGGGATTCAGCCTGCACATATTCTAAAAATAATTCACCATCATCAAGGCCTTGCAATGTGTTGTTCACGATAGATTGGGTGCGAGCTTGATCAAGGCCGGTGCGGTGGAAGAAGAGGTCATTGAGAAGAGCAAGGTCGGTCATGGTAGCTGCACTTTGTGTGATGGGTGGCGGGTGACGCATAACGCGCCTGTATGATTGAATAACAGCTTTGTGTAAGGTGGCAAGAAACTTGTGTTGTTAGCATTGATGCCAGTAGGCCGAATCAGCCTTGAGCTAGTTTCATACGAGTGCAGGATGCACGTAGAGTAAAAAACGCATAAAACTGTCATCAAATCTTCACACTTTATGGTGCTAAATTCATGTATGTGTGGGCGGTTATTAAATTAATAATTTTATGAAAAATATCTTAAAGACCGCTGTTTTTATGGTGGTCTGTTTATTAAGTTTTTGGGCATTCAAGGAATTGACCACGCCCAAAGTCCTTATGTTTGGTCAAAAGCCAAGCATGTTTAAAAGCCTTTTGGGGCCTTTGCTATTGGTCGCGTCTGTGGCTGTGGCGTGGTTTCGTCATGAGGTTGAAGCTGTGTTTGTTTGGGTGGCCAGCAAAACGCAGCGGTTGCTTGTGGCCATCGGCTCTGCCGCGTTAATCGCAATAGAGTTTCTTCTGCACATTTTTTCTGTCCCTCATATTGAGGGGTGGTGGATGATGCTGTTAAGTGCGATTCCTTTTGTCGGTGTGCTCATTCACCGCATTAGGAAAAAGTAAAAAAAGCTCCGCTCCGATTCTTTCGGGTGGGGCTTTTTTATTGTCATCAAATCTTCACATCACAAATCATTTATTTGAGGTAAACTAAAACGGATAATTACTTTATGTTTCACGAGGCAGCGCGCGGGTAGTGACCTTAGCTAGCGGGCCTCAATAATTTAAAAAAAGATGAGTTTATCATTCAGTGCCCTTAAGGGCAAAGCAAGTGCCATCGCCACATTGGTGGGGGCTGTTTTATTAATTGCAGCATTTGCTGCAATATTTCTTGGTGCAACTTACTCAGCTTGGGTGCACCAAAGCCAATTAGAGTTTTTCGATAAAGAAAACTTTATTGGCGGATATATTGTTGCCCCATGGATTATGGGGATATCAATATGGCTTTTAAGCGAGTTGCTTGGCAAGCGGCTCATTCCCGGTGATGAAAAATTTGCCATTTCCACCGCAATATTTTTTCTCATTGTGGCGGGAATCATGTTTTACTCCAACAATCCGTTTGGCCCAGGAGAGTTGGGTAAAGGCATGCTCATGGGAGTTGTTTTTAACAATTTCTGGGGGCAGTTCATCGGTTTTTGGGTAAGCCCTAAAATTTGGAAAGGAGCGATGGAAGAATTCCGTGCCGAATTTCCTAAAAATTAAGTGAGGCTTGCTACCTCACAGTCATCACACCTCCATTCCCGCAAGGGTTTGGGGGTGTTTTTTTGTGCTTATTAAGTTTTCCTCCGCTCGGTTCTACTAAACCTCACATGAGGAGAGCTCAAGACTGGCTCGGTTTCCTAACTTTGTCTAATTTGCTTGGGTATAAGACCAGTAGGCCGCCCCAGCACTGAGCCACGCCCCATGTGAGCCGCAGGAGCGGCGATAGCGGGGGCAAGCGCAACAAGGCCAGTAGGCCGAGTGAGCCTTCAGCTCGTTTCATGCGAGCGCAGTAGGCGCGCAGCGGAAACAAAAACAAAGATACCCCTTGACTTATCCACAATGCTGTGACATAAGCCGCCTTGAGTTTTTTCGATACTCTTTGTATGTGCAGTTCTTTTTGCCCCACGCCGTGTTTATTGGCGATCGGTTGCAAAAGTTTTATCCCGCCGAATCCTTGTTGATCAGTGCAGGATAGGTGGATCTCTTTCTTTAGATGATCTTTGCGTTAACCAAGAGTGACCAAGCCAATGCCTTGGATGACAGAACTTTTGGCATGTCTGCACCATGGTGGCGCAGCAGCTGATGCACGCATGTATTTTTTGAAAGATGAATTACCCATGGAAAATTTTGACATGAACGAAGAAATGACCAACGACAATAACGAGATGATGAATGATACCCCTGACATGCCAGCCGCAGCGCCGAAAGCGCCGTCTGTTGCTTCAGCAGCTGCCAATGGCGGCTTGGAAAACTTTGATTCATTGGGCTTGCCAACCGCATTGCTCGAATCATTGAAAGCCATCAACTTCAATACCCCAACCCCAATTCAAGCAGCAGCGATTCCGCCAGCGCTTGAAGGTCGCGACATTTTGGGTTCGGCTCAAACCGGCACCGGCAAAACCGGCGCGTTCGGTATCCCGATGATTACCCGCTTGATGACCAACCCACGCGGCACTGCGCTGGTGATGTTGCCAACCCGCGAGCTTGCTGTGCAAGTGGTGGAAATGATGGAAAAATTGCTTGGCAAACGCAGCCCTATTAAATCAGCCTTGTTGATTGGTGGCGAATCCATGCCAAAACAATTGCAACAATTGCGCATGCGTCCTCGCGTTATCGTGGGTACCCCAGGTCGTATCAATGACCATTTGGAACGCGGCAGCCTCATGTTGCATGACGCCAATTTCTTGGTGCTCGATGAAACCGACCGTATGCTTGATATGGGCTTTGGTATTCAGATTGATAAAGTG
>JAIXRX010000139.1 GCA_027485005.1 Alphaproteobacteria bacterium | reverse complement strand
GTCTTTGCGGGTTTCGGGCAGGTCGTCGAAAAGGGAGAAATTGCTCATAGCGGGCACCATAAAAGGGGCAGAAAGCAATTGCAATCAGCATCTTGCTCCCTTAGGGTAGCGGCCATTCATAGGAGTGTTTATGGCAAAGATTTCTGGCCCTGAGTTTGGCCCATTAAGCGGCAACGCCCCCAAGCAATTGGTGATTATTTTGCATGGCTATGGTGCGGATGGTGAAAATTTAATTGATTTGGCACCCGCGCTCGCGTCATTGTTCCCAGACGCCCATTTTATTGCACCCAATGCGCCACATCGTTGTGAGGCGGGTGGTATGGGTTATCAATGGTTTTCACTCATGAACCGCGCACCAGAGGTGATGCTTGCGGGCGTGGAATCCGCCACACCTTATGTGAATGAATTGCTGGATGAAAAACTTGCAGCGCTGAAATTAACTGAAGCGCAAACCGCTATCATTGGTTTTTCTCAAGGTACGATGACGGGGCTGCATGTGGCGCTCACCCGCGCGCAGCCGCTTGCTGGTATGGTTGGTTTTTCTGGCGCGATGATGACGCAACATATCACCAGCAAAACCCCAACCTGCCTGATTCATGGCCAGATGGACGATGTGGTGCCCTTTGCATCGATGGGAATCGCGGAAGCTGCGCTCAAAGCAGCAGGTGTTTCGGTGGAAACCCATGCGCGTCCGTATTTGCCGCATAGTATCGATAATGAAGGTTTGAGCATTGCAGCGCGCTTCTTAGCCAAACAATTTTCTATCGAAATTCCTGCACAAAAAATGGCGATGTAATATGAAAGCGCTGGGTCAATTTCCTTTTTCTCGTCTTCGTCGTTTGCGCACGCAGCCTTGGCTGCGCGAGATGGTGGCAGAAGTGCGATTGCATCCGTCTGACCTCATCTATCCTATGTTTGTACAAGAAGCGGCAGGGCGCACGCCGATTGCATCATTGCCGGGTATTTCTCGGGTGGGGATGGATGCACTGATAGAAGACGCCAAACGTGCAGAATCTCTTGGCATTCCAGCGATTGCGCTTTTTCCTGTGGTAGATGCTAGCTTAAAATCTGACGATGCGCGTGAGGCATTAAACCCAGACAATCTGGTGTGCCGTGCCGTTAAATTACTGAAAAAAGAAGTGCCAAATATCGGCGTGATTTGTGACGTGGCGCTCGACCCATACACCTCGCATGGCCATGACGGCATTGTGGTGAATGGCGATGTAGCCAATGATGAAACCGTTGAGGTTTTGATGCAGCAAGCGTTGGTGCTGGCGCAAGCGGGCGCGGATGTGGTCGCCCCCTCCGACATGATGGATGGCCGCGTGGGCGCGATTCGTGAGGCGCTGGATGAAGAAGGATTTGAGCAGGTTTCGATTCTGGCCTATGCCGCGAAATATGCCTCTGCCTTTTATGGGCCGTTCCGTGAGGCGGTGGGGTCCAAAAGCAACTTAGGAAAAAGTGGCAAACACACTTACCAAATGGATGCGCGCAACAGTACGGAAGCCTTGCGTGAAATCGCGCTCGATATTGCCGAAGGTGCGGACATGGTGATGGTGAAGCCGGGCATGCCATATTTGGACATTGTGCGCGCGGCTTCAGACGCTGTGGATGTGCCGGTGCTCGCCTATCAGGTGAGTGGTGAATATGCGATGATTCATGCCGCTGCAGAAAAAGGCTGGCTGGACGCAGACGCTGCCATGATGGAAGCGTTGCTCGCCTTCAAACGCGCTGGCGCACGCGCTATCCTCACCTATGCCGCATTGGACATCGCAGAAAAATTACGAGGTCAGTAGATCGAGAGAGCCTTCAGCCCGCTTCATGTGAGCTTCAGTAGAAGCGAACGGAAGCAAACGTAATGCTCTAATTATTCACGCGAACCAAATCCAGCATGCTACTTGAAAGCTGCTGCAATTGTGCAATCACCGCAATCGCGGATTGAGAACGAATAGTCTCGCTAGCAAAGGTAGTAGACTCTGCTGCCACGTCGGTATCTTCAAACAAGCTGCGTGCAAAATCGATATTAGTAATCGTGCTATCCAGTGCGTTGGTGGCATAATCAATTTGCGATTGATAAGCGCCCACTGCGGAGGCAATCGCGGTCACGCGGTCAATGGCTGTGGAAATAATATCGTAAGCATCTTCACTATTACCAATGCTGCTTAAATCTGGTGTGTTTCCTTGAAAAATGACATCCGTTAACGCGCTGGAAATGCTGATAGAAATTTTATCGTTACTGTCGCTGCCTGCTTGGAATTGCAATGGAGAGTTACCACTACCAACCCCAAGCGCTGTTTTGAAAGCATTTTCAAAATCAGCGGCAGCGCTGGCATCCGAAAGATCTTGCGTGCTGGTGCCATTATTAAAAATAAATTGTTGAATGCCGTCGGTGGTGTTGGTGAAAATAATTTTCTCACGTGCACCGATACTTTCGCCAATCCCTGATTGACTACGATAGGTTTCGCCGTTGATGGTGAGTTCAATCACGGCATCTTGTCCAGCGCTGGGAGAGGCGCTCACGCTCACATTGCTGATGGTAACGCTATTGCTATAGTCGGTTAGGTTGGTTTGTGCGCTCGCGCTCACAAAATCTCCCGCCGCACTAAAGCTGCTCAGGCCGCGGGTTTGCGCAAAAGTAAGCCCAGTAAAGGCTGTGTTAAGGCGATTTGCAAAACTATCCGCTGTGGTTTGGTAGGTCACCGCTGCGCCGCCCGCTGCAATCTGCACATCAAAATACCCTCCATTGCTAGAGCTAAAGCGCGCTACAGTAGCAGTGGCAGGAGTGGTATCGGTGATGGTGGAAGTATAGGTGCTGCTGCCCACGGTGATGCTAGCCGTAATATTATCAGCACTATTATAGGTGGCAGTAAAACCACTAATGCGGCCGACAAAAGATGCATTGGTGATGTTACTTGTGTTCACGCCGCTGGTACTGCTACCGCCAGTAATACTTGAGGCTGATAAAGAAGCATTGGCAGTGGCTTCACTGATGGAAAGCGCGGTGCTGCCATCGATTCGGGTGGGGTTACCCGCCACTTTATTGCGAATAGTCATACCGCTATCCGTGCGCACAAATTCGAGTTGGCGGATGCCATAATCGCTGCTGCCCGTATAGGTGCTGAATTTTTCAATCGCATTTTGCAAGGTGGTGTCTAAGTCTGCGCCAATCGTAATTTGGGTCGAGCTGGCAGAAGAGGCCACAAAACTAAATGCCAAAGAGCCGCCCGCGCCATCATCAAACGTAATGGTTTCACCAATGCTTGGCTGGCCAGAAAAACTTAAGCTTACAGATGCCTTGGTTTGGTTTTGTGTGGTCACCAGCGCATCGCCAATCGTGCCAGTGGCGCTCACGCTGCCTGCGTTCAGCCCGTCATTTTCGCCATTATCAAGGCTGAAAACATTTGCAGTGGCAGTGGTCGCGCCCGAGCCAATAAAACTTGCGGTGGAACCTGCTTGATCAATGATAAATTGGTTGCCCAAAGTGCCGCCTGCTTTGGCAGTGATGGTAATGGTGGCACCCGCGGCAAGATAGCTATTGCCGCTTATCGCCTGGTTCGTCGAAGCATTGAGTGCATCTGCCAAATTGCTAGCGGTAGCGCTGGGAGTTCCACCAACGGTAAAATCAGTGCCTGCGGTGAAATTTACACCATTTAGACGCACCGTTTGACCGCCGGTGGGGTTAGAAGAAAAGGTGATGCTTCCAGTGGCTTTGGTGGCGGCAGATGTATTGGTGCTCAACAGATTTTCGCCACTTAATGTGCCATCTAGCAAACCAATATTATTGAAATTTGTATTGCTAGCCACGCGGTTAATTTCATCTTTCAACAGTTGAAATTCGGTGTTTAGATTACTGCGTTCATCGTTGGTCAATGCGCTGCTGTTACCTTGGGTAGAAAGTGCAGCCATACGGTTCAGCATATCACTAATAGAGCTTAAACCACCTCCCGCCACTTGGAGTAAGCTGCTGGCTTGCATTAAATTAGTGCGTGCCGCTCGATAACCAGAAAGATACGAACGTAAAGACGCTCCTGCAGAAAAGGCGGCCACATCGTCCCCTGCGCGGGTGAGAGCATTGCCTGATGAAAGGCGCTGTGCAGAAGCGCCTAGGGCGTAGGTAGAGCGGTTAAGAGAAGAAATTCCCTGAGAGTTGGCTTGCGCCAAAGATGGCGAGCCATAATAAGAGATAGAAGCAGACATAATAAATCATCCACACAAAGGCTGGATGGACTCATCTACGTGATCAGCTTCCAAGTTACATACTCCCAGTGCTGTTACGTACGGCACTGTTAGAAGACATCTTGCCTTCTGGATGTCTTATTTATATCTCAGGACTGCTTAATAAAGAGTAAATTGTCTAATGCATTGTAATAAAACCATAAAAACACTTTATTCTGGTGGGCTAACGAGTGTTTTGTGCTTTTGTAAGGCATGCAATTAAGATAGGCTTATCAAAATATTCACTACATTCTTTTTCAAAAGTCATACGCTATGTTTTGGCCCGATGTTGTCAGTCTAAAAGCCTTTTACGCCACTCATCTTGGCCAGTTTTCAGCACAGCTTATTCGCTCCAGTATGAAGCGTATCTGGCCTCACGCGAAAAACGAAGTTGTACTCGGTATCGGATATGCTCTGCCTTATCTTTCGCTTTACTTAGAGCCTAGCAATCATGTGTTTGCCGCTATGCCCGCGGGGCAAGGGGTGGTGCATTGGCCTAAAGACGGCCCCAATGCATCCATGGTGTGCGAAGAAAGCCAGCTACCGCTTTTATCCAACAGCGTAAATCGAGTAGTGGTGGTGCATGCCATCGAACATGCCGAATTTTTGCGCGAAATGTTGGAGGAGATTTGGCGTGTGCTCACTCCTAGCGGGCGGTTATTTGTGGTGGCGCCTAACCGTGCAGGGCTGTGGGCGCGCGCGGAGGACAATCCCTTTGCACATGGCCATGCTTTCAGTGCAAACCAACTTAAACGCTTGCTGGGTGCCCACCATTTTACGCCGCTGCAACATGGCTATGCACTTTACTTGCCACCATCTTCTTCTGCTTGGTTGCTAAAATGTGCGCGCTTAATCGAGGGGCTGGGACGCAGTTTCTTCCCTGCCTTTGGTGGCGTAGTGTGGATGGAAGCTGAAAAACAAATCTACGCTCCCATTCGTCTGCGTGCTGCGCGCCCAAGCCGCTCTATTTTAGCGCCCACCATGGGCGCTGCCAACGCCAGAGCTAAAACGAATACATAAAAGCCAGTAGTCTGCCACGGAAGCAAATGCTGTGAGGTTAGTAAACCGAACGAGCCTTCAGCTCCACTCATGTGGTGGGCAGTAGTCCGCCACGGAGTGAAATGCACAAAGGCCAGTAGGCCATCCCAGCCCTGAGCTCGTCTCATGTGAGCGCAAGGAGGCGCGAGCGGAGACTAATGCATAAACTGTCATCAAATCTTCACACAAATTTTGAGTCAATGTGCGTATAGTCTGCGCGTATTTAGTTAAATACAGGC
>JAIXRX010000151.1 GCA_027485005.1 Alphaproteobacteria bacterium | reverse complement strand
GGGTATTTTTCGTAAAATTCAAGCAGCTTTTCGCCATAATTTGACAGGCGGAAAAAGTAGCTTTCTTCCGTCACCCATTCCACAGGCGCGCCAGTTGGCGCGACTTTCACGCCATCTTTCATCACCAATTCTGATTCTTGATAATAAGCCTCGTCACGCACGGCGTACCAACCCGCATAGGAATCCAGATAAATATCGCCATTGGCTTCCATGCGTTGCCAAAGTGCTGTGGCTGCCGCTTTGTGGCGCTCTTCCGTGGTGCGAATAAAGTCAGTATTGGAGGCATTGAGTAGGTTGCTGCCACCATCCGCTTGCAATGGGTCTTTCACGAGGGCGCGAAAACGTTGAGACACTTCATCCGTAAAGGCTTGCGGCGCAATGCCAGCGGTAGCTGCGGCTTTGTCCACCTTTTGGCCGTGTTCGTCCGTGCCCGTCAGAAATTTTACATCTAAGCCACGCAAACGTTGGTAGCGCGCGGCGACGTCGGCGGCAATGGTGGTATAAGCATGGCCGATATGGGGTGAATCATTCACATAATAAATCGGGGTGGTGATATAGTATTTAGCGGCGGTCATGCGGTTTCCTTTAATGTCATCGCGTTTAGCACTTCAAAGGCTGTTTCGCGTTTGTCGAGGTTAAGTTGGTGCGTTTGGCGCATCATCTGATTAGTTTTATCCCATAAGCTCAGCCACGAATCAAGCGGGCGGCGCGCGGCCAGATGCATAATCACGGTTTTTTCTTCGGGCAGCATGGCATGCGCGTCGCTAGAGTGGCTGGCCTGCGTGCTAATCAGCAGCAATAGGCGATTGATTCCGCGTGCAAACCATGCCCAGCCTGCCGCATCCGCCTTGGCCATTTGCTCTGCCAGTGCAATCATTTGCTTGGGGTTCGCAGCGCCTTGCAGCAAAGCAAGGGTGGCTTTGTATTTTTCCATGCCTTGGTCATGCAGCAGTGCAAGTGTTTGCCCAACGGAAGTGCCTGCGAGTGTCATGGCCGCGGCAATCTCCGCATGGGATGTTTTAGGCAAAAAATGCTCGACCGCTTGCGCGCATTCCGCCTCAGAAAGGCTATGAAAAGCCAGTTTGCGGCAGCGCGAACGAATGGTGGGAAGCAGTTTGCCAGAGCTGTGTGACACCAGAAAAATCAAACCATGGGCCGGTGGCTCTTCCAATACTTTAAGGAGTGCGTTGGCGGCGTTGGGGTTCATGCTGTCCGCGCCGTCAATCAGCACAATGCGCCATGCGGATTCCGACGGGGTGAGCGACATAAACGCTCCCACTTGGCGCACCATATCCACATTGATATCGCCTTTTTTGCCGGTTTTCTCGTTCTCGCCTGCTTCTAACACCAATAAATCGCCATGGGATTGGTTGCTGATGCGGCGCGAAACGGGATGTTCGACAGATACATTAAAATCCAAACCAGTGCTCACGGGCGCTTCAGCCGCGGGTTCTGGCTCGCCAAATAACGAAAAACTATCGACTTCCATTTTGGGTGCGGCCATGCCGCTGCCTGCCAGCAAGGTGCGGATCATACGGTAAGCAAGGGTGGCTTTGCCAATGCCTTCATCGCCTGTCAGCAACCATGCATGGTGCATTCGCCCACTTTCCATCGCTTGGCGCAAGCTGGAAAGCGGCGTGTCATGCCCCACTAAAAAATCATGCTCGCGCGGATGAGGGATGTTCACGCATCCCCTCTTTCCAGCAGCTTTTGTACTGCTGCTTGCATTTGTGCGCTTACTTCATCGAGGGATTTGCTGGCGTCAATCATCACAAACCGCTTTGGTTCTGCGGCCGCTAACTGCAAAAATCCTTGGCGAATTTTTTCGTGCGCTTCAATGTCCATCGCTTCAAAGCGCGTGGCGTCCCCGCGCGATTTCGCACGCGGCAGGCCAATCTCGGCAGGAATATCAAGCAGCAACGTCATGTCCGGCCACACATCCCCTGCCGTTAAGCGGTGCAATTCGTCCACCCATGCAACCGATTTTTCACCCAAAACGCCTTGGTAAACGCGGGTGGAGTCCAAATAACGGTCCGTGATAACCACCTGCCCTTCGGCCAGTGCTGGCAAAATTTTATGGGTGGTGTGGTGCGTGCGCGCAGCCTGAAACAATAGACTTTCGGTCACGGCGTCCAGCGCAGCGGCGGGTTCAAAAATCACTTGGCGCAATTGTTCGGCCAGTGGGGTGCCACCTGGTTCGCGCGTGAGTAATACGCACTGGCCTTGGCTTTCCAACCATTCTTTCAGCCGTTTGGCTTGCGTGCTTTTGCCGCTGCCTTCGCCGCCTTCCAGCGAGATAAACAGCCCACGCCCCATCTTATTTTACCGCCGTAACAGCAGCAGGTTGGTTGCCAAAAATCAGATGTTTGAGTTGCGGCAGAATGCGTGCAAATGCACCCAATTTCTCAACGCTTTCACCCGCCACCAACGGCACGCTATGCGCGCTGCCATCTGGCAAAGTCATCACTAATTTGCCCAGCTCATCGCCTTGTTTAATCGGCGCTTGCACCGGCGCATTAAATTGCAGCTTGGCTTCCGCTTTCGCTTTGTTTGCTTCCGCCAATGGCAGCGTCAAGAAAACATCTTCCTTCGGTTGTAAGGAAACCTCTGCGGCTTTTCCCAGCCATACAGGTGCTTTGCCAAGGGTTTCGCCTTTTTTGGCCAGCGCGATATTTTTGAAGCTTTTATAGCCGTAAGTGAGCAAGGCTTTGCCTTCGTCCGCGCGCGCTTGCATAGATTTGGTGCCGTTAATCACCATCACTAAACGGCGGCCGTCCGCAGGGTTTTTGCCCGACACGGTCACGCCATATCCCGCAATGTCGGTATGGCCTGTTTTCATGCCGTCCACGCCAAGTTCTGGGTAGTAGAGCAGCGGGTTGCGGTTGCCTTGCTTGATGTCGTTATAGGTAAAATCGGTTTCTGAATAATAATGATAAAACTCAGGGAAATCCTTGATGATATGTTGCGCAAGAATGCTGAGATCACGCGCGGTCATATAGTGCTCGGGGTCTGGCCAGCCGGTCGCATTCATAAAGTGGCTGCCTTTCAGGCCAATTTCAGCAGCCTTTTTATTCATGATGTCCACAAAGGCCTCTTCTGAACCTGCTACGGCTTCCGCCAGCGCCACGCAGGCGTCATTACCGGATTGGATAATCATGCCGCGAATCAGGTCTTCAACCTTCACTTGCGTGCCGACCTGAATATACATTTTAGAACCCTGCATTTTCCATGCTTTTTCAGACACTGTGGTCAGGTCTTCCAGCTTCATCTGCCCTGCTTTAATATGGCCAAACACCACATAGGCCGTCATCAGTTTAGACATAGACGACGGGAACATTTTAGCGTCCGCCTCTTTTTCAAACAAAACGGTTTGGGTGCTGGTATCAATCAGTACGGCATTGGTGGCCGTGGTTTCATAAGCTAAAGATGCGGTAGAAAGCCCACAGATTGCAGCGAATAAAGCAAAATATTTCATGGATAATCACTCTAGAATAAAAATTATGGTTTGATGATTTTAGCGTCTGAGAAGCCGGCTTGCTGAATTTTCTGCAAAGTAGCAGATGCTTCATCCCCACTCAGGGGGCCAAGGCGCACGCGGCTTAAATTGCCTGCAGGAATAATTTCTGCACGGCCAAATGACACGAGTTTATTGACCGCTTTTTGTGCATTCTCGGTTTTGCCAAATGCTCCCACTTGAATATAAGCGCTGCCAGTCGTCACGGATTGAGATTTTTGTGCAGGTACGGCTTCATCTAAGTCGTCTGAGGTGCCACTTGAGTAGCTTGGTACGGCCATTTCTTCTTCCGCCAAAGGGGGAGATGATTTTCCAAAAGGAACAACAGGAGCGGGTTTGTCACGAACCATAATCGGTGCTGACCGCATATCATCTGAGTCATCTTGAACATCTACGGCTTCCTGCCATGCTTTTGGCTGGTTGCTTGGAAGGGGTGCTTTATAATCTTTTACGTTAGTGTCATCGAGCTTGTCAGGAAGGCTGGCAGTGGCCGTTTTACGCGCTGTGCCGCCAATAGGTGGTAATTCCTGCGAGGTGACTTTGGTGCCTTTGAGTGGCGGCAACTCATAGCTATTCACGCTACCAGCGGGCGCTGCTTTCAGTTCGTCAGCATTCGCTTCCCCAACTCCTGCCCACGAAAGCCAGTTACTACTTTTCTTGAAGTTATTACTGGTGGCCGCGCTGCGTTGAACGTCATTAGTTACATACGGATTATCATTCGAAGCGACTTCGATGGATTCATCTCGCGCTGGTGTGTTATTAGCAAACGAGCTACCTTCATAAAAACTGCTGTCACTGTCTAGTTTTGCAAATTCTACATAGTCATGATTATCCCGATCTTTGAGATAAGCGACAGTTGCACGGTCGAGATATTTTACACGCACTTTGGCAGTGCCAGTACGAACCACCCCAAGCTCTTCCGCCGCGCCTTTAGACAAGTCGATAATGCGTTTGTGCGCGAATGGTCCGCGGTCATTCACACGCACCACGGTTTTTTTACCATTGGAAAGATTGGTGACTTCTACCAACGAAGGGAGAGGTAAAGTGCGGTGTGCTGCGGTCATATCATGCTGATCATAGCGCTCACCATTGGCGGTTTTTTTACCATGAAAGCCAGGACCATACCACGAGGCCATCCCTTCTTCTTCATAGTCGGCTTGATGGGATGGAACATAAGACTGCCCAAGTACCGTGTAAGGTTTGCCAACCTTTACCCCTTGATAAGGGCTAGGCTGGCCGGATTTTTGAGCACAAGCGGCCAAGGTTGCAAGCAATAAAGCCGCGCCAAACTGACGAAGAACCACTGATAGACGCATAAAATCCCCCTAAAATTCTTTCTCATTGCAATGATATGCATGGCGTAGCACACTACCCCCGACTGTCAACTATTAGCCACCAAACATGCAACCCAACCTTACCCTTGCCCCTTGGAATGATGAACGCTTGCAACCGCTGCTTGCGCGCCTGAAATTCTTGCCCGCTCGCCGACTACTCACTTATTTTTCAGAGCAGCGCGTGTGTGTGGTAGGCGACAAGCAAACCCTGAGGGCATGGCATAACACAGACGCATTTGAGGATGTGTTGATGCTGCCCTCCCCCGTGGTCGCCAACGAGATGACGGTGCGACAGATTATCCACCATGCTCATGAAGCGCAGGTGATTGTGGCGGTGGGGAGTGGCACGATCAATGACCTATGTAAAATGGCCAGCTTTCGCTTGTCGATTCCCTATATCGTGTGTCCCACCGCCCTTTCCATGAATGGCTATCTTTCCCCCACCGCCAGCATTGAGGTGCAGGGATTAAAACAAAGCTTACCCGCCCATTTACCACGCGCGGTAGTACTGGACAAAACCGTGCTAACGGGCGCCCCGCACACCATGACCCTAAGCGGCTTCGCGGATGTGATGTGCTATCACACCGTACGTGCGGACATGCTTTGGGCAAAACATATGGCAGACCAGCCTTATGATGAAACGCCTTTTCAATGGTTAGAAAATCTGCCTGCCATTACTCCGGCAGATATCCAAACCCTGACCCAAGCCGTGTTGCTTTCAGGGTTGGGCATGGCACACGCCAATTCCAGCGCACCTGCTAGCCAAGCGGAACACCAATTCGTGCATACACTACATTTGATGCTGGGAGAAAATACCCCACAGCATTTTCACGGCACAGAAATTGGCGTAGCCACTTGCTTGATAGCAAATATTCAGGCGGAAATGGTAGGCTTAACCACCCTTCCTAACTGGCCAGACCGTCTGCCAGACGCGTGGCTTGCCGCTCTCCCTGAGGCATGGCGCAGTAAAGCACAGGATATTTTTGC
>JAIXRX010000168.1 GCA_027485005.1 Alphaproteobacteria bacterium | reverse complement strand
TTTGGTGACGCGGGGTGGAGCAGCCCGGTAGCTCGTCAGGCTCATAACCTGAAGGTCGTCAGTTCAAATCTGGCCCCCGCAACCAGTCCGACTTTAAATGGGTCGGACAATCCCAGTTTCAGCCCCTCTAGATTAAATTCGCTATCATTGCATTCGTTGTTTGGATGCTTGCCACGCGCTCACGGTCTTTGCTATGTTACATTTCATGACAACCAGACCAACCATTTATGTGGATGCGGACGCTTGCCCCGTGAAAGACGAGGTGGTGAAGGTCGCGTTGCGGCATGGCGCGAGCGTGTGGATGGTAAGTGGCCAAGGGCTGCGGCCTTGGCGTGAGCCGAATGTGCAATGCGTGACCGCCGGCAGTAAATTTGACGCGGCGGATGACTGGATTGCCGAGCGGGTGCAGCCGCACGAGGTCGTGATTACGGCAGATATTTTGCTGGCCGGGCGCTGCGTGGAAAAAGATGCGCGCGTGCTGAATCATACCGGCCAACCTTTCACCAAAGAAAGTATTGGTGGTGCGTTGGCGATGCGCGAGCTCAATCAATATCTACGTGAAGCGGGGGAGATTTCAGGTCATAATGCCAGCTTCGGTGCCAAACAACGATCTGCATTTTTACAAGCACTGGAAGCGGTGCTTAGGGAGGTGGGTTAGTTTTTCTGCTCGCGCTATTGACTGCTGTGCCTCACATGCGCATGGAACGCTTGCCATCCGAATCTGTCAAAGCTATGTCTTTCGTAAGTTAACCAAATGGTTGTTATGTGGCGAGGACAGGAGTCCAAATCAGCTACAGCAAACAGCATAATCCAAGGCCAGTAGGCCGCTCCAGCCTTGAGCTCGTCTCATGTGAGGCGCAGGAGCGCCGAATGGAGACAAACGTAAAAAAGGACCCATCATGAAATTTTTTGTTGATACCGCTGATATTAAAGAAATCGAAAGCCTGCTGGATACTGGCATGGTGGATGGGGTGACGACCAACCCGTCGCTGATTGCGCAAACGGGGCGTGACTTTATTCAGACCATTAAAGAAATTACCAAAATCGTGACCGAAGGGCCTGTGAGCGCGGAAGTGACCGCCCTTGATTTTGATAACATGAAACGCCAAGGCGAAATTCTGGCGGGCATTGCAGACAATATCGCGATTAAAGTGCCATTGACCGTGGACGGCCTGCGCGCGTGCAAATATTTTGCGGACCAAGGCACGATGGTGAATGTGACCCTTTGTTTCTCTGCGGCCCAAGCGCTGCTGGCGGCGAAAGCGGGGGCGGCCTTTATCTCGCCATTCGTTGGCCGTTTGGACGATATTGGCCAAGATGGCTTGGGGCTGATTGAAGAAATTTGCTTGATTTACGCGCAATATGACTTCCCAACGGAAGTGTTGGTGGCGTCGGTGCGCAGCCCGCTGCATATTACCGAAGCGGCCAAATTGGGCGCAGACGTGGCCACCTTGCCACCAAAAGTCATCCGCCAGCTTTACAACCACCCATTGACCGACAAAGGCTTGGATGCCTTTATGGCGGATTGGGCAAAAACTGGCCAAAGCTTCTAAGTTTTATGGCCAAGGGCAAGCCTCCTATCCTTACGGAAGAGCAAGTCCTTGACTATCTGATTTCGCATCCGGAATTCTTTGCGAGCCATCCCGAAGCGCTGCCCGAAGCGCCGCCCTCAACCAGCGGTAACGTGGTGGAGCTGCAAGGTTTTATGGTGGGCCGCCTGCAAACCCAGCTGAAAGAAGCACGCCATGAATGCGATGAGCTAGCCGCCCTTTACCGTGACCACACCTCCCATGAAAAAGTGGCGCATGACGCAGCGCTGGCGATTATCGGCGCACGCACGCTGGAACAGCTTCTGGCGGTGCTGACGATTGACATGCTCACCCGCTTGAATGTGGATTTGATTCGGGTGGGGCTAGAGTCTGGCCTTGCGAGTGCCTATGGCGCGCAATATCACGAGGATAATTATTCAGGTGTCGCGCTTTTGGATGTGGGTGTGGTGGAAGAATTGCTGGTGGGCAAACCCACCCGTGTGCTGCCCGACACCCGCAAATTGCAAGTAGAAGGCCTGTATCAGGTCTGGACGGAAGGCGTGCGCCAAGTGCAGTCTTGCGTATTGCTACGCTTGTGGTTGCCGCGCCTGAAACGCGTGGGGCTGCTGGCGTTGGGTGCCAAAACCCCGAATCATTTTAAGAGCAAAGACGCCACCCAACTGCTGCAATTTGTGGCACGGGTGCTGGAACTCAAGCTCGATCACCTGTTGTTTATCAATGGGGATGAGGAATGGATCTAACCCTAGAAAACTGGCCGATGGAAGCCGCCGTGCGCGAGCAGGCAGTGGAATGGTTGGAATATCTAGAGGTGCAAAAACGTGTGGCCGACCACACGCTCACCGCTTATCGTACCGACCTGTTTCAATTCATGCAGCATTTGAGCGATTATCATGGCGCATGGGTGGATTGGGACCATTTGCAACAGCTTGAAACACGGGATGTGCGCAGTTGGCTGGCCATGCGCGCGCAAAAAGATTTAGCGCACAGCTCCACCGCCCGCGCGATGTCTGCGCTCAAGCAATTTTTCCGTTTTTTGCAAACACGCGGCGTGCTGGAAAATCCGTCCTTGCTGCAACAACGCGCGCCGCGCGCCAAAAAGCCACTGCCGCGCGCGCTCAGCGATGTGCAAAGTTTGGAAGCAGTGGAGAATGTGGGGGATTTCCAAAAAGAACCGTGGGTGGGCAAGCGCGATGTGGCGGTGTTGATGCTACTGTATGGGGCGGGGCTGCGGATTAGCGAGGCGCTTTCCTTAACCGCCAAAGACCTGCCGCTGACAGACGCGCTCATCATCACGGGGAAAGGCAATAAGCAGCGCATGGTGCCGATTTTGCCTGAAGTGGCGCAGGCCGTGCAGGAATATAAAGACGCCTGCCCATACGGCTTCAAAAAAGACGAGCCTATTTTTGTGGGGCTCCGGGGCAAGCCGCTGCATGCCTCCGCTTACAATAAACAATTGCGCCTCATGCGCCAAAGTTTGGGGCTGCCCGAACATACCACGCCGCATGCGTTTCGCCATTCCTTTGCCACCCAGCTGCTCGGCGGTGGGGCGGATTTACGCTCGATTCAAGAGCTGCTTGGCCATGCCAGCCTTTCCACCACCCAGCGCTACACGGCAGTGGACAATGCGCGGATGATCTCGGTCTATTCATCCGCCCATCCTAGAGCCAAGAAATAATACATTTGCTTCCGCTGCGCGCCTGCTGCGCTCGCATGAAGCTGGCTCAAGGCTGACTCGCGCTACTGCGCTCGAATAAAAAGCTAGGCG
>JAIXRX010000174.1 GCA_027485005.1 Alphaproteobacteria bacterium | reverse complement strand
TGAATGTCACATGAGGATTCGCTGAAGGCTCGCTCGAATTACTATCCTCGCCTCCTACTTCAACGTCAGCGCTGCCCAGCCGCGTTCAATATGCGCATGTTCTAATGAAAGCCCTTGATGTTGATGCGCGGCACGCACCATTTTCGATTGCTCATCGAGCAAGCCAGAAAGCACTAATTTTGCATTCGGCGCCATCGCCGCTTTCGCTTGTTTGGCCATACGCATCAGCGGGCGTGCAAGAATATTCGCAATCACTAAATCAAATGTTTGGCCAATCACCGCGCGGGAATGATAGCCATTAGCCGCGAGGAAGCGCACGGTAGAAAGCCCATTAATCGCCGCATTTTCTTTGGCCACTTTCACCGCCACGGGGTCGATATCAATGCCCAGCACATCGGCTTTTTGCCAAAGCTGCTTGGCCGCCAGCGCCAGAATCCCCGTGCCGCAGCCCATGTCCAAAATGCGTTTGGGCTGCACGCCCATTTGGTGCAACCGCGCAAGCGCCACCAAGCAACCTGCTGTGGTCGCATGCTCGCCCGTGCCGAACGCCATGCCAGCATCCACTCGCAGACGATGCAAGCCAAGCGGATACGGCGGCAGCACATGCGCCCCATGAATAAAATGACGACCAATGCGCAAAGGTGGGTATTTAGTTTGTACTTCCATCACCCAATTTTTTTGCGGCACTTCGGCAATTTCCAGCGCACTGATTTTGCTGTTATACATCGCCTCTAATACACCCACCGCTGTTTGAATTTCGGCGATATCTGGCTTGTGATCATAGATTGCTTGCACGCGCCACAACCCGTCTTTTTCATTGGCCACAAAATGCTCCACCGCAAGTGCGGGCGTGGATTCCGCCAGTGCCCATTCGGCCGCTTCGGCCAATACATCATGCGCAATAAAACTCGCCTGCCAAAGTTTTGGCGGCACCGCAAAAGGGTTGTCGTTCCATATTCTCATGCGCCTATCATCTCCATCCATTCATCTTCTGAAATCACTTTTACACCAATCTCTGCGGCTTGCTTGGCCTTGCTGCCAGCCTTTTCACCGCATATGAGCAAATCGGTTTTGCTGCTCACCGCACTTCCCACTTTTGCGCCTAATTGCTCGGCGCGCACCTTGGCTTCCGCGCGGGTCATGCGCAATAATGTGCCCGTGAAAACCACTTGTTTGCCCGCAATCGCCGAGTCTATCGCCTGCGGTGCAAGCACCTCTTGTACATCAAGCTCGCGCACTAGCGCATCATACATCGCATGCTGCGCGTCATTTGCAAAAAATTCCTGCAAGGCATTCACCACTTTCCCGCCAATGCCATCAATCGCGCTGAGCGCTTCAAATCCTTTGTCAGTCACGCATTGCTGCCATGCCTCGATGGTTTGAAAATGGCGCGCCAACATGCGCGAGGTTTCTTCGCCCACAAAACGAATGCCGAGCGCGAATAAAAATTTATCGAGCGGAATGCGGCGCGCTTTTTCTATCGCCGCAAATAAATTCTCCGCCGATTGTCGGCCAAAGCCTTTCCAATTTCGCAAAGGTGTGAGGCTTTGTTTGTCACGCGATTCCAACGTAAAAATATCCGCCCATGTGCGCACCAATTCGCGCTCCCAAAACAGCTCTAACTGCTTGTCACCAAGCCCATCAATATCCATCGCGCCGCGCGACACAAAATGCCGCAAACGCTCCAGCGCCTGCGCCTCACACGACAAGCCACCCGTGCAACGGCGCACCGCTTCGCCATCAGGGCGGTGGGCTTCAGCGCCGCAAACGGGGCAATGAGTGGGATAGATAAATACCTCGCCGCGCGCTTGCGTTTCATCCACGCGCACCACTTGCGGAATCACATCCCCCGCACGCTGGATAATCACCGTGTCACCCACGCGCACATCTTTGCGCAAAATTTCGTCTTCATTGTGCAAGGTCGCGTTGCTCACGAGAACCCCGCCTACATTCACTGGCTGCAAGCGTGCCACCGGCGTAAGCGCACCCGTGCGCCCCACTTGAATATCAATCCCCAACAACTTCGTGGCGGCTTGTTCGGCACTGAATTTATGCGCAATGGCCCAACGCGGGGAACGCGCGACAAAGCCAAGCCTTCCCTGCAATTCCAGCGCATTGATTTTATACACACAGCCATCAATATCATACGGCAAGCTCGCGCGTTGCTCTTCAATCATATCATAAAAGTCTAATATATCTTTTGTGGTTTCACAGACGCGATTAAGCGGATTGATGGCAAAGCCAAAACTTTCCAGTGCGGCAAGTTGCGCGGAATGTGTGGCGCCCAGTGGCGTGCTAGATTCTGCGACAGCATAGGCATAGTAAGAAAGCGGACGCGCCTTGGTGACCGCCACGTCCAGCTGACGAAGCGAGCCAGCGGCGGCATTGCGCGGATTGGCAAAAGCTGCTTTATTTGCAGCGAGCTGTTCTTCATTCAAACGCAAAAAATCGTCTTTACGCATATACACTTCGCCGCGCACTTCGAGCAAGTCTGGCGCGCCCTCGTGCAGTTTCACTGGCATAAATGTGGCGAGATTGGCAGTGATATTTTCACCCTCTTCGCCGTCGCCACGCGTGGCCCCTTGGGTTAATTCCCCATGCACATAGCGCGCAGAAAAAGACAGCCCATCCATCTTTGGTTCAGCAGCCACAGCCAATTGCGCGCCTTCCTCTAAACCCAAAAAACGCGCCGCGCGCGCGATAAAGTCTTCCACATCTTCAGCGGCAAAGGCATTGGCGAGCGAAAG
>JAIXRX010000213.1 GCA_027485005.1 Alphaproteobacteria bacterium | reverse complement strand
TTACATCGTGTGATCGAACGTCAGGCAGAGCTGGTCGCCGCATGGATGCATGTCGGATTTATCCACGGCGTGATGAACACGGACAACATAACCATCAGCGGCGAAACGATTGATTACGGGCCGTGCGCATTTATGGATCGTTTCGCGATGAATACAGTATTCAGCTCTATTGATCGAAATGGACGCTATGCCTTTAATCATCAGGCGAGTATCGCACAGTGGAATTTAGCGCGACTGGCCGAAAGTTTGCTCCCGCTACTGGATGAAGATATAGATAAAGCCACTAATTTTGCTGAAGCAGCGATAGAAAGCTACCCAGGTATTTTCAACAAAGCATGGCTCTGTGGCATGCAGCGCAAGCTCGGACTTTTTGGAACGCAATCCGATGATTTGCCGCTCGTCCAGTCCCTTCTGGAGTGGATGGAACAAACGGGCGCAGACTACACCAGTACTTTCTACGATCTGACATCTCAAAGCACTATGAACACACAGGCTTATCAATCGCCCCTTTTCCAAACATGGTACGCCCGCTGGCAAAAGCGGCTGGCATGCCATTCTGAACCGTTGGAGTCGTCCCTAAGCATGATGCGTGCGAATAACCCCGTCATCATCCCACGCAACCAATATGTGGAAGATGCTCTCGCCGCTGCTGAAGAGGGTAACATGAAACCATTCCATGCGCTCCTTGAAGCAGTTCAGAAACCTTTTGATGAAACGGAAACAAATCTATTATTCCGGTTACCTCCACCGCACGCGAACCCAAATTATCAGACATTCTGCGGCACATAATGTGGCAAAGACATTATAAATAATAGATGATGCTATAACACAATTCGGATAAAAGACCACGGCTTGCATTATAAAATACACATCACGTAACATCGGATAAATCGTTATGCTTCAGCTCAAATCAACATTTGAAAACAGAGATAGCCTAATTGCCTATGTGAAGGAGCTTGCTCCATGGGCAGAAGGTGAACGTAGCTATATCCAAGGTGGCAGACAAAAAGCCGAGATGAAACTTTCAAATATTGATCCCATTCTTTATGCGCGTACACGTAATTTTGGAAATGGAAACATCACGCGGCTATCCCCTTATATTCATCATGGAACTTTGAGTCTGAACGAAGTTCGCAATCACGCGTTAGCCAAATGCAATGAACCTGTCCAAATCACTAAATTCCTTCAGGAGCTTGCATGGCGTGATTTTTGGCAACGGGTTTTAGCGGAACATCCTGAATGGGCATGGAATGATGTTGAGTCATACAAAACTGGCTTTACTGCACAAGACTATGCTGAGGATCTACCGGAGGATATCTTAGAAGGCAAAACAGGGATTGCTTGCGTGGATGCATTTATTCAAGAACTGATTCACACGGGCTATCTACACAATCATGCACGCATGTATTTAGCGAGCTATATAGTGCATTTCCGACGGATCAAATGGCAGGTGGGCGCCCACTGGTTCCTGCATCACCTACTGGACGGGAATCTTGCAAGCAACAACTTTTCTTGGCAGTGGATTGCAAGCACTTTCAGCCATAAACCCTATATTTTCAACCTTGAAAACGTCGATAAATATTTTGGCAAATTGATAGATACTTCACCACTAAATAATCAGCCGCTTTATGCAAGCTATGAAACACTACAAGAGCGGCTCTTTCCTAATCTCGGGAGGGCATCATGAATGCACCCATCATCTGGCTTCATGAAGAAGCATTAAGAATAACGCATCCGGTTTTTGATGCAGCGCCTGAAGGTTCAAAAGCTATCTTTGTATGGGACGACGAATATCTTCGTCAGTCAAACTATAGCCTGAAACGACTTATTTTTATTTATGAAACTCTTTGTGAACTACCCATAGAAATTATTCAGGGCGATACAATTAACGTGATTCAAACAATGGCCCCAAGCATTCTTTATGCCCCCAATACCTGCCATCCTCGTATTGTTGATCTGATTGGCAAACTAAAATTAGTGACAAACGTTAAATTGGTGGAAGATGAACCTTTTGTTGTGATCAAGAAACCAACACCACTGCGTCGCTTTTTTCAATATTGGAAAAAAGTTGAGAAAAGCGTTTTTGAAAAAAACGGTGGGACAATATAATAAATAGAAGGCTATTGGGCGGATACTATTTCGTTACTTCAATCATCACTTCGTTGCGGCGGAAAAAAGGCAGCGTCCAAGGCGGATTGAAAAAGGCATAAGTGGCTGTAGATAATGCGTTTAATTTATTCTTCGTGATGAATGCATTGAGCTCATCCGTTTTTTCTTTCAGGGCAGTTTCTCTTCCCATGCCGGAAAAACGAATCACAGCAAAACGCTTGCTTGGAATTTCACGCAATTTCACTTCTTCGTTATTAGGTGTTGGCAGCGTGTCCATCGTATAACTGCTGGGCATCACAAAACGCACCTGCCACTGGTCATCAGCACCATCTTGTATCACGGGTGCCGTCATCGCGATTTCTTGGGCAGGTTGCTGGATCACAGGAGCCGTCATCGCCACATTTTGCTTGGGGGCGTTATTGCCAAAAATATAATCCGCAATTTTGCGAAAACCTTGGCTAATCGCTTCTTTGCGCACGCCTTTCACATCCACTTCCGCCACAATCATTGGCGCATAGTCGCGGATTTGAATATTCCCGTGCGTTTCCACCACGTCATATTTTGCCTGTTCCACGTTACTCACCATGGGCCCCCATGCGGACAAACCGACGACAACAACGCCCGCAACTATCCACCACATATGTTTTTTCTTCATTTTCCGTCCTTAAAGCCATGAAACTCGTTTAGCTTGATGAGTATTAGATGGGGAAGGAATCTCTGTTTTTCAAGTAGCAGGCCTAATGAGGCAAAATCATCCACTCGCTTTTTGATTTTATGATATACTCCTTTCCCAACCCCAAGGAGATCTATGCGCCTTATTTATCGACAGCTTATTTGGTTTTTTCTTGCATTCTTTCCCCTCCATGCATGGGCAGAAGACCCGCGCTCTGTCTTGCTTTTTGGCGATAGCATTGTGGCGGGTTATGGTGTTAGGCTGCAAGAAAATCTACCTTACAAATTACAGCAATATCTGCGCGCCGAAGGGCATAATATCCGCGTGATCAACGCTGGCGTCTCTGGCGAAACCACTACTGGCGGCAGCAAGCGCCTTGAACAAACACTGAAACAGCACAAACCAAACATCGTGGTGATTGCGCTTGGCGGTAACGACGTGCTGCGCGCCACCCGCCCGGACATCACGCGCAAGAATGTGGAAAACATGCTTAAAACCATGCAAAAATATCCCCATATGACCACCGTGCTTTCGGCGGTGCGTTCGCCTTTTAATTTTGGCCTCATCTACCAACGGCA
>JAIXRX010000210.1 GCA_027485005.1 Alphaproteobacteria bacterium | reverse complement strand
TAACCCCCTGTTTTTAGAATGGTTAAAGGCTGCATTTTGCGCTTTTCTTGCGCGCAGCTTCTGCTACAACAGGCGCCTATGAAAAAGCTGAATCTCTTTTCCGTGTCTTTGTGTGCCCTGCTTGGCGGCGGCGCTGTGGTCTCGCCCGCCCTTGCAGCCGAGCCACTGCTTTTGAAAAACGCACAGATCACCAAAACCACTGACACACCCGCCCCCGTTGCAGAAGCCCCATTAGCTGCCCCTGCTCCCGTGCTTGCGGCGGAACAACAAGTCTATGTGCTGCAAAATATTGTGGTCACTGGCCAACAACGTATCGAGCCAAGCACTGTTTTGTCTTACCTTGGCTTGCGCAACGGCCAAACCGTCACCATGTCAGACATGGATGAGGCGATGAAACGCCTGTATGAAACAGGTTTCTTCCGCGACATGAAAGCCGTTCCCCAACAAGTGGCCGGCAACCAGCTAGTACTAAATGTGAGCGTGGTGGAAAATCCACTCATCAACCGCGTGGCGTTTGAAGGCAATAAAGCCGCCGAGGATAAAGACCTCGAAAAAGAATTAGACCTTAAGTCCCGCAGCATTTTCACCCGCGCGAAGGTGCAGTCGGACACTAAACGTATTGTGGATATTTATCGTCGCAAAGGTCGCTATTCTGCCCGTGTGGAACCCAAAATTGTGCAGCTAGACCAGAACCGCGTGGATTTAGTGTATGAGATTGAAGAAGGCCCTGAGGCCATGGTGCGTGACATCCGCTTTATCGGCAACAACCAATTCACTAGCGCTCAATTACGTGAAGCGATTCGCACCGAAGAAGCCGCATGGTATAAATTCCTTTCCTCAGACGATACCTATGACCAAGATCGTTTGCAGTATGATCAGGAATTAATGCGTCGTTTTTACCTCAAACAAGGTTATGCAGACTTCCAGATTAAATCTGCCGTAGCGGAGCTAAATAAAGAAAAAGATTCCTTCTTCATTACCTTTACCATCGATGAAGGCCAGCGTTACCGCGTGGGTGACGTGTCGGTGAATAGTAATGTGGCAAGCGTCGATCCCAAATTGTTGCAAGACAAAGTAAATATCCAAAAAGGTGATGTTTATAATGCGTCAGAAGTAGAAACGACAGTTGATGCGCTGGTAAATGAATTAGGCGATAAAGGCTTTGCTTTTGTGAACGTCAACCCAGACATTGACCGCAAAGCCGACGAGCGACTGATTAATCTTGCCTTCAATATCAATGAAGGACCAAAGGTTTATGTGGAACGCATTGACATTAAAGGCAATGCGCGCACAGTCGACAAAGTCATTCGCCGTGAATTCCGTTTAGCAGAGGGTGATCCTTATAGCAGCACAAAGCTCAAACGCACAGAACAACGCCTCAACAACCTTGGTTACTTTAGTAAAGTAGCGATTGCCAATGAACCAGGTAGCGCGCCAGACCGTACAGTTATCAATGTGGATGTCGAAGAGCAATCCACGGGTGAGATTTCACTCGGTGGTGGTTTCTCCTCGGTGGACGGTGTTTTAGCTGATTTTGGTATACGCGAGTCAAACTTGCTAGGGCGTGGCCAAGATTTGCGTTTGAAGGCCCTGCTTTCAGCGCGCCGCCAACAGTATGATATTGGTTTTACTGAACCCTACTTCCTTGACCGCGATTTGGCCGCTGGTGTTGATCTGTTCAAAATGGCGACAGACTTTACCAATCAAGGAACCTTTAACCTTGAAGATAATGGCGGACGCCTACGCTTTGGTTATAGCCTTGGCGAGAATCTACGCCATAACTTCAACTATTCTTTGCATGATTCAACGATTAGTGACGTTGATCCTAACGCGTCTGTTTTCATCAAGGCGCAACAGGGCAATTACCTGACGTCAGCAATTGGCCAGAGTTTTAACTATGATACACGTAATAACCGCTTCCAAACCACCAGCGGTACATTCTTGAATCTGGTGCAAGACCTCGCAGGTCTGGGCGGCGACGTGAAGTATCTGCGTCATGAAGTGCAAGCCGCTCATTTTGTGCCGATTGCTCCGAAATGGACATGGATGGCCGGTGGTTCTGCTGGTAATATTTTTGGCTTAACGGGTCAAAATGTACGATTGAATGATCGTTACTTTATTGGGCAAGAAGAAATTCGTGGCTTTGCGCTGGGCGGTATTGGCCCGCGTGATACCACCACCAGAGACGCGCTGGGCGGCAATAACTACTATGCTGTGACCACTGAATTGCAATTCCCTGTTGGTTTGCCTGATGATTTAGGGGTGTCTGGCGCTATTTTCACAGACGCCGCTAATCTCTGGGAAATTGATAATTCTGGTGCTGGCATTAGTTCTGGTGACAGTCTACGTGTTTCCGCCGGTGTGGGCGTCGCGTGGGCGTCTCCCTTTGGCCCTATTCGTCTTGACGTCGCCAAAGCAATTGCTAAAGAAAAGCAAGATGACACACAACTGGTGCGCTTCAGCTTCGGAACCCGTTTTTAATTTTTCACATGTTAACTTTAACGAAAGAGTTTGTTATGAAATTAGTTTACCGCGCCTTGATTGCCTTCCTTTTGGCATCATCGTTTAGCATGGCTGCCCAAGCGGGTGACATTGCTGTTATCAGCATGCAAGAAATCATGCGCCAATCGACTGCTGCTAAATCGCTAAAATCTCAACTCGAAGCCAAGCAAAAGTCGCTTCAAGCGGAAGTTAAATCGAAAGAAGAATCTTTGCAAAAAGAAGAAGCAGAGCTTTCTAAACAGCGCTCTACCCTTTCTGCTGAAGCGTTCAAAGAAAAAGTAAAAGCCTTCAGCAAAAAAGCATCTGACGCACAACGTGACGTTCAACAGAAAAAAGGGGCTGTTGATAAATCGATGGCAAATGCTTTGGGCGAGATTCAAAAAGCGGTGAACACCATTGTCAATGAAATGGCCAAAGAAAAAGGCTTCAAACTTGCACTGCCAACCTCACAAATCATTTATGCGGATAGCAGCATGGACATTACCAATGAAGTGTTGGCGAAACTGAATGCAAAATTGCCTAAAGTTTCCATGTAATTGATGACTCATGGCGGATTCTCGTTTTTTTCCTAACCAAGGCCCTTTTTCTCTGGCACAGCTTTCAGCGCTTGCGCCTGTGGAGATTTGGTGTGCGGGGCAAATGCTTGTCGGAAAAGACCTTGAATCCGCTATGGAGCAAATGGTGTATGACGTTGCGCCACTTGACCGTGCTGAGGAAAAACATATCAGCTTCATTGATAATCCGAAATATCAGGATCTATTCTCACATTCCAAAGCAGGTTTTTGTTTCACCCGCAGTAAATTAATTGAAAAAGCCCCTCCCAACACGTTGCTGCTGGTCACTGCTGATCCTTACCGACATTACGCACTGACCGCACAAAAATTTTACCCGCATAAAGTTGCCCATGCGAGCATTTCTCCTCACGCCATCATCGACAGCAGCGCAAAGATTGGTGCAAATTGCACGATTGAAGCAGGTGTAGTGATTGGTGCACATGTAGAAATTGGCGATAACTGTATTATCAGCGCTAATGCGGTTATCGCGGACGGTGTGAGTATTGGTCATCACACTCATATTGGCGCCAATGCTAGCATTAGTCACAGCATCATTGGTTCAAACGTCATCATCCATCGTGGGGTAAATATCGGCCAAGACGGTTTTGGTTTTGCGATGGGACGTGCGGGGCATGTGAAAGTGCCACAGCTTGGCCGCGTGGTCATCGAAGACGACGTGGAAATTGGTGCTGGCACCTGCATTGACCGTGGTAGCGGCCCAGACACATTGATTGGCCAAGGTAGTAAAATAGATAATCTGGTTCAAATTGGACATAATGTGCATATCGGCAAATCATGCGTTATCACTGCCCAAGTGGGCATTGCAGGTAGCACTCGTTTGGGTGATAGTGTGGTATTGGGCGGCCAGGCGGGGCTTTCAGGCCATATAAAAATTGCATCAGGCGCAAAGGTGGCAGCCAAAAGCGGCGTGATTGCCGACATCCCTGCTGGCGCGTCCTATGGTGGCTACCCTGCCGTTCCCATCATCGACTGGCACCGCCAAAGCGTCGTACTCGCCAAACTTACCAAACGCAAACCTAATCCCACTGAGGCTTCATAAGATGACGACCACCACGTTACCAATTCAGATACAGCGTATTATGGAAATGATCCCTCACCGCTACCCGCTTTTGCTGGTGGACCGTGTGGTTGATTTTGTGCCAGATGAGCGCATTGTGGTATTGAAAAATGTGACCATCAACGAACAATTTTTTGCTGGCCATTTCCCAACGGAACCTGTGATGCCAGGTGTGTTGATTATTGAAGCGATGGCGCAAGCCTCTGCTCTTATGGTGGTACAAACCCTTGGTGCTGAAACCGAAGGCAAGTTAGTGTACTTCATGTCCATTGAAGAAGCGAAATTCCGTAAGCCTGTGGTGCCGGGAGATCAACTGCAACTGCATGTGAAAAAAATTAAAAACCGTAGCAATGTCTGGCGCTGCGCTGGCGAGGCCTTTGTGGACGGTCAAAAAGTTGCCGAGGCTATTATTACCGCGATGATTCTGGATCGCTAGAAAGAAACTCTACCTATGAATCATATTCATCCGACTGCCATCATCGCCAATGGCGCACAAATTGCCCCCACCGCTGTTATTGGCGCTTATTGTGTGCTTGGTGAGCATGTCGTGATTGCAGACGACGTAGAGCTGAAAGCTCATGTCGTCGTGGACGGTCGTACAAGCATTGGCAAAGGCACCGTGGTCTACTCTTTTGCTTCTTTAGGGTCTCGCCCACAGGATTTGAAATATAAAGGCGAACCTTCAACCTTGGAGATTGGTGAGTATAATCAGATTCGTGAATATGTGACGATGAATCCTGGTACCGAAGGTGGCGGCATGAAAACCACCGTGGGTAATAATGGTTTATTTATGATGGGCGTTCATGTCGGACATGATGCACATGTTGGCAATCATGTGATTATGGCGAATCAAGCGACATTGGCAGGCCACGTGCATGTGGGGGATTATGCGCTTTTGGGCGGCCTTAGCGCGGTGCATCAATTTGTGCGGATTGGTCATCACGCGGTGGTGGGCGGCATGACCGGCGTGGAACATGACGTGATTCCTTATGGATCTGTTATGGGAGAACGCGGCGCACTTGCGGGGCTTAATCTGGTAGGCTTAAAACGTCGTGGTTTTTCGAGGGAAGCTATCCATGGCCTACGCCATGCTTATAAAGTCATTTTTGAAACCACGGACACAACCGAGGTGTTGGCAGAGCGCGTGGCACGCGCACAAGCTGAGCTAAAAGACGTGCCAGAAGTTTCTGAGATTTTCGATTTTATCACGGCGGCGGGAAGCCGCCAACTCTGCGTTCCAAAGAAATTAGCCTCATGAGTGAAATTCCCAACATTACCCGCTTAGCAATTATTGCCGGCAGTGGCGACTTGCCATTCCTGCTGCGTGACGCTGCTATTGCCCGTGAGATTCCCGTATTTATTCTGGGCTTTGAACAAACAACCGCCCCCGAATTGATGGACGGTGTAGATCATGCATGGGTGTCATTAGGGGATATTGCGCACACACTGCAACTCATGAAAGAAAATCAGGTATCGCACATTGTGCTGGGTGGGCGTATTCCCCGGCCATCGTTGCGCAGTATCCGCCCAAGTGTGGCCGCCACTCGTATTTTAGCGCGGCTTGGTAGCGCTTTCTTTAGTGGAGATAATTCCTTGCTCACTACTGTGATTCATGTGCTTGAAGAAGAAGGTTTGCGCGTGATTGGGATTGATGATTTGCTGCAGAATCTGCTAGCACCCGCTGGCCCCTTAGGTCGTTTCTTGCCCAATAAACAATCCCAAACCGACATTGCGGTGGGCGTGCGCGTAGCACACCAACTCGGCGCGATGGATATTGGTCAAAGCGTGGTCATCAAACAAGGAATTGTGCTGGGTGTTGAAGCAGCAGAAGGCACCGACGAATTGATTTTACGTTGTGCAAATTATAGCGATAACGCAGAGCGTGGTGGTGTATTGGTAAAAGCCAAAAAACCTAACCAGGAGCGTCGTGCTGATTTACCAGCCATTGGTCCACAAACCATTCAAAATATTGCCGCTGCGGGTTTCGACGGAGTAGCGATTGAAGCCGGTGGGACCTTAGTGATTGACCGCGCACAGGTACTAAAACTCGCCGACGAATTAGGGGTATTTATTATTGGGTTTAGTACCGCTGAAGTCCAAGCAGTTGCATAATTTTACGCCATTTCCTCTGCCGGAATATTTCCTTCCCAGCCATACTCACTCTTCAGTGTAGCGCGCAATGTATCTGGTAATTGATCCCCATATCCGCTGTGAATAATGTGGCCATAATCAGTCAGACTCACGGATGCATGTTTTTTACAATCCATGGCAAACTGCGCATGTTTGCTGGGGTTGAGCAAAAGACAATAATAAGCACGTCGTCCAGTTTCATCCGTCGCATAAATCACGTGCAAACGCTGCCTTACAATGGATGATGGCAACGCAGCAGGTAAACTACTTGCGCCAGCAGCTAAAGGTTTTCGTTGTGAAATAAAGCGGGTTGCAAACATTATGCGACCTCTGCATTCACACGGTCCATACCCCATGAATCTTCAGAGTGCAAAAGCTGGGTATTTACCACCACGGACGGGCGTTCTGGTTTTGCACCATCACTCGATTGCAAAAGTACAGAACGAATTTTGTGTTGAATCTCTGCGATCAGCATATACCCTCATGTTTTAAGTGGTGACTGAAAATGTTATAACATGGGGTTGTTACAATTTAATGACAGCACGAGCGATTTTTCACTTTTTTTAAAATTATCCACAAACCCATGGTTGAAACTCTTCAAAAACGACTGTTTTGCTTGCCTTAGCATGACATCTGTGTATCTTTCAAAAAACCTGAAAGTTTCTTATGACTCAAACATCACGCCTCGAACAAAAATGCATTGAACATGGCCTGAAAATGACTGGCCAGCGCCGTGTTATTGCGCGCGTTTTGTCAGATTCGCAAGACCACCCGGACGTGGAAGCGCTGTATCAACGTGCCGCAGAAATCGACAGCAATATCTCTATCGCTACCGTCTATCGCACCGTGCGCTTGCTGGAAGAAGCCGGTATCATTGAACGCCATGAATTTGGCGATGGTCGCGCCCGCTACGAAGAAACCACCGCCGAACATCATGACCATTTAATTGATATGCGCTCCGGCAAAGTGATTGAGTTCACCAGCCCTGAAATTGAAAAGTTACAGCAGGAAATTTGCCGCAAACTAGGCTATCAACTGGTGGATCATCGCCTTGAGCTTTATTGTTTACCGCTGGACAAAAAGAAAGCAGACTAAGCCCTTAAACGGCCACAGGATTTATGACAAAAGATCTTACAACAAATACAGAAACCAACGAATCAAACGAGGTGACTGCAGGTAATCTGGTCGTCGTGCTCGCCCAAACACCTGAAGAGGTTTTGGCCGCCCAAAAGCTTCGCTACCGCTTTTTTAGTGGGGAAGAAAACCCAGCGCCAGACGGTATCGACGAAGATGCCTATGACGCTGTCTGCGACCATTTATTGGTCAAAGACCTGAATAAAACGAGTGTGGAAGAGCAAGTGGTGGGCACATACCGCATGATTCGCCGCCCTGCCCGCGATGCCGTTGGGCGTTTTTATAGCGCCTCTGAATTTGATATTAGCAAAATTGAATCTTATTCTGGCGAACTGTTGGAGCTTGGCCGCTCATGTGTCGCTGAAGCCTATCGCAGCCGCGCCACCATGCAACTTTTATGGCGTGGACTTGGCATGTATGTGGCCGAACATAACGTAAAACTCATGTTTGGCTGCGGTAGTTTTGATGGCGTGGACCCGCAAGAACATGCGCTAGCACTGTCCTATTTACACCATTTTCATATGGCGCCTGAACATTTGCGCACCCATGCATTGCCGCCGCACGCGATCGACATCAATATGATTCCCAAAGACCAAATCAATCCGAAATATGGGTTCAACGCTATCCCCGCCTTGCTCAAAGGCTATCTGCGTGCAGGTGGCATTATTGGTGATGGCGCATTTATCGACCATGATTGCAAAACGATTGATGTCTGCATTATGATTGAAATCGAAAAAGTGACAGATCGTTATTTTAATCGCTTCGGCAAGACCACCGAGGAATAGACATGCCACCCTTTCGCCCGATTTTGCGCAGCATTGCCTTTGTGCTGTGGATACCGGTCATGCTGCCATTTGTTTATGCTGGCTACCTATTCAATTTTCGCCGCATCAACCGCTTTTTCCTGAAGCTCTGGTTCAGTGTTTCCTTTTTCATTCTAGGTGGCCGCGTGACACACCATTCTCATGGCGTGCCACTCACCAGCGGCATGATTGTCAGCAACCACACTTCCTATCTGGACGTTTTTGCACTGGCCACGCTTTTCATGCCACGCTTTACGCCGAAATCAGACGTAGCGGGCTGGCCCATCATCGGTTTTTTGTGCAAAATCGCCCGCTGTTTTTTCATCGAGCGCCGCGCCGCAGGCCTACAAGAAAACCAGCAACAACTCGCGCAATCCTTAGCCCAGCAAGAAACCATCAGTCTATTTGCAGAAGGCACCACTAGCCTTGGCGAATATGTGCTGCCATTCAAAGGCGGTTTGCTGGAAATCGCGACTCACAGCGCCGCCCCCGACCTCATGATTTATCCCATGCTGGTGCTCTACACGCATTTGAATGGCGCGCGCCTTACTCCCATCACGCGCCACCAACTGGCATGGATTGGCGAAGGTGACGGGGATTTGTTACAGCACTTTTGGGGCGTAGTGAGCCAGAAAAATTTCACCGTTGAAATTCATACGCTCCCGCCTGTCCCTGCGGATGCTCGCAGTGACCGTAAAACACTGGCCAATTACTGCCAGCAGGCCATCCAGCAATGTATGGACGAACGCTTTGCCGAGCTACATCTTGAACGTTCCCCCGCCCCTGTAGGAGAAAATGCATGAGCCTTGTTGAAATCACCGCGCCCGACTATCCGGTTTTATTCGAGATTGCTTATGCCACCGCCAATAATTTTACTGGCGAGCCTGTTTATTCTCGTCCCGCCTGCTTTTTACATGAAAACGCTGCAAAGAAATTACGCGAGGTCATTCGTCTGGCGACCATTCAAGACCTCACAGTGAAAATTTTTGACGCCTACCGCCCCACCGAAGCACAGTGGAAATTGTGGAACCACACCCCTGACCCCGATTTTCTGGCCGACCCACGCCGTGGTTCACCTCATTCACGCGGGGTGGCACTCGACCTCACCTTGTGTGACGCGCAAGGCAATGAGCTAGACATGGGCACGGAGTTTGATGCCTTCACCCCCCTGTCCCACCACGGCAATACTGAAATTTCTGCGGAAGCCCAGCGCAACCGCCTTCTACTCATGGGTATCATGACCACGGCAGGGTGGGATTTCTACCGCAATGAATGGTGGCACTACCAGCTTTTCAACTCCCGCGAATACCCGCTTTTTTCGGATGAGGAAGCCGGCACACAGATGATGTAAAAATCTCTCCACACATCCACTTGATGCACTGCAAAAAAATGCTAAAAATAAATCTAGCTCATTTATTTTTTAACTCATCTAACACTTTTGTTTTTACGGGCAACACATGATAAATCTCGACCGGATTCAGCCATTTTTAGGCAAGCATTCTATCTTTCCCGAGCAAAGACATCCCTTTTACATTGTGGCTCCTGAATACACCCGCGTCTCTGCGGGCATTAAAGCGCTTCATTACCTTTGCCATGCGCTAAACAGCATTGGGCAACCTGCTTTTATGTATCTTTCACAAGCGCAATATAATTCCCATAGCCCTTATGCGCGCAATCTTACCAATCCCGATTGGAACACAGAAATTCTAACGCAAGATACAGCTGAGCATCATTATAAAATGGGTCTCACTCCCATTGTTATCTATCCAGAGACCATTCCAGGCAATCCATTAGGCGCTAAAGTTGTCATGCGATATGTGATGAACTATCCTGGTCACCTTGGAGGGGACACGGAATATCATGAAGATGAGATTCTGTATGGATACTCCAAAAAACTCGCAGAAGCAGTTGGTTTTCCAGAGCAAAATCTTTTCATTCCAGTTTCTGATACAAGTATCTATCATCCCCCCAAAGATATTCATGCACCGCGCAAAGGATCATGCTTCTGGTCTGCGAAATATGAGCAGCATCACAAAGGTAAACTTTTACCCATCACTCGGCAGAGCACTAAAATTACACGCTATGAAAAAAACTCGCAAACACCGCGAGAGATTGCAGAACTATTTCGCACATCAGAAGTTTTTTATACTTACGAAAATACAGCGCTGGCTATTGAAGCCATGTTATGTGGTTGCCCCGCTGTATTTATCCCCAATGAACATCTGACAGAAGTGATTGGGCTGGATGAACTGGGATGGAATGGATTTGCTTGGGGAACAGAACCAGAAGCACTCGAACGCGCCCGCCAAACGATTCACCTTGGACAAGAAAACTATTATGCTTTGTGCGATCAGTTTTGGCATCAGCTATTGAACATGGTAAATCATTGCCATGCGGTCGCAGAAAAAACGGCGTATGACACTCCCATGACGCTTGGAAGCATTTCATCTGCTGCCGCCCCCATCCCGCTTACGTCTGCTGCAATAAAATATTTAAAACGCTATGGCATTCTAGGATTTATTAAAAAAATCTTCGAGGTATTTCATAAATATGGCATCAAAGGGACGATTTCAAAACTACTAGATTTTGGCCGCCATCCCAATCACCCGCGAATGATCAAACGTATTTATGCTTTTTGGAAAGAAAACGGCACAGCCGCTACAAAAGCAAAAGTGTTAGATGTTATTAAGCGCGATGGTGTTTTACGAATTCTCTACCGCGCAGTGAAAGCACGTTTGATTTAAATCAACGCTTGTAAAAGCTCTGATCGCTAATTAAGCTTTTTTTATTACATTTTTTTAAAATACTTCTGAAGGGTAAACATCATCATGTATTGGCAGAAATCAGAGCTCTACACTGCAATTCGTCATAACGACCCCAAAATACGCAATTTTTATGATACTTACGGCGTGGTTGTTATTAAAAACTTCCTCAACAAGCAAGATTTCAAAGATATTTTAAAAGAATATGACGAACAGTATCGCACCCGCGCAGGCAAAGTAACGCCAGCAAAAATGTTGATAAATCGCTTAGGATTTTCTGGTCCTAAGCAATATGGTTTTAAGGCCATCGCCAAAGCTATCCTGCGTCGTGATGCTATGCGCTTCCTTCCAGACTTTGTTGATTCGTCTGAAAAGTTTTGTAACTTTTTCTTTGAAGAAGAGCGCTTGAAAGTCTATCGCTATTTTGGAGGCGATGACTTTTTATATCTCGGTAGCGATGGCAGCCACTTCATTACCACAAGCTTCCCTTGGCACCGTGACTGGTACACGCAAATGCCTATCATGAAATTCAATTTCTACTTCAACCCTCTGCCATTTCTTGGCGGACGTTTCATGGTCATTCCTGGCACTAACTTCCCAGATGATTCCTATTCACAGCTGGTTCAAAAAAGCATGTCGTGGCCAATGCAGAATAAATTCCCAGGCGGGCTCTCTGAAAACGGTTTCTTACCCCCCATTGTTAACCCACGTCGAGGCAAAATAGATGCCATTAAACAAAACATATTGACGTGGATTGGATTGCAAAACCCAATGGCGGATGTTCCGCATATGTCTATCAAACTCAACAAAGGCGATCTCATTATTTTTGATCAGCGCCTGCTGCACTGCGTGGAATCCACTTTCCCTAAATTTTCTCGTCGCCTCTTAACCATGCTTCTATCGAAAAATGCATTTAGTTTCTCTGATGAGCATTACACATTAAAACGTGGCCATACGCGTGAAAGCTTAATGCGCGAAGTCGTGGATTTAGTGGTCTCAGAACGCAACCATATTAATTGCCCAGCCTACGGAGACGCGATGTATCAACATCCATTCTCTAAAAGTAAAAACTTTATCCGTATTGATGAAAAGCCAAAAACGGAAACTGATGGCAAACGTATCTATGATACGGGCAGCTTTGAATTACCTGATGGCAAGCGCTTCACCAGCGTTCTTGATAATGAGCACTATGCCAATATTGGTGCTAAATACCGTGAGCAAATTGGTGAGCATCAAAAAACGTCATCTGATACTCTTGCCCAAGCCTACTCATATGAGAACTTCCACTTAGGCGTAAACGCACAAAACGTTAAGAAAATATCAAACGTATAAGATATTCTTTGGTACATAAAAAAACCCCTAGCTGAAAATCAGCTAGGGGTTTTTTATTAGGAGGATATCTCTAGAGATAATAGACGTAGTTGCGGC
>JAIXRX010000220.1 GCA_027485005.1 Alphaproteobacteria bacterium | reverse complement strand
GTGAGCATTTTAAGTTGGTTCAAGCGTGCAAGGCTAGGCAGTTTATGGATTTGAATAAAATCAAAAGAAATATGCGATAATGCTAATATCTCATCGTCGGTTGGATTAACGACGACCGCGACTGTTTGGGCGCGATGATTCACATGCGCAACCAGCTCACGCATGGTGGTAATGGCGACATGGCGCGGAGAAGGAACAAAATGCACGAGCCCAATCATGCTAGCGCCAGCATCAATCGCAACATCCACCATCTGAGGAGTTTTGAGCCCGCAAATTTTAACCTTAGCCATATAGTGCTAGGCCGAAGCGCTGGTAGAAGAGTCGTGCACGGGCAGGGTTGGTTGCTGCTCCATCCGAATCGCGGCGAGTTCGGTGGTCACAGCTTGTAGCTTTGCGCTGGTGCGGCGATGTTCGACAAAACGGCGATAAGCCCGCGGAATATGTTGGAGCCAAGCCAGCCCGAAGCCAATCGCAATGCATAGCACCACGAGAATATAAAGTGGCATGCCTGCCTCATATGGAAGAAAGGGAAGTTTAAGTGCCACCATATTCCGATTGGTCAGGCTAATGCCAACCACTACAATAAGCAGCAACGCCCAGACGGCAATGCGAAGCATCCACCAGATCCAACGCATAGATTAATCTTTGATCGTTGGGTTAGCGAGATTAATTCGTTCGCGCAGTTGTTTGCCAGTGCGGAAGTAAATCGCGTAGCGAGAGCCAACACTCACTTCTTGACCGTTTTTAGGGTTGCGTGCGCGGCGTGGTTCGCGTTTGCGCACGGAGAAGGCACCAAAGCCACGTAGTTCCACGCGCCCGCCATGTTCGAGTGCGCTAGAAAGTTCGGTAAGAATCGTACCAACCAAACGCTCAATATCGCGTTGTAACAGATTAGGAAAACGTTCCGTTAGTTTTTGAACCAGCTCAGATTTCGTCATGGCGAACCTCTCGCACAAGGTGAAGAACAATGGTAAAATTCAAATGCTTATAATTTCCATATAGCGGATAAACCACGATGATTCAACAACATATCGGAGAGTGCTTTGCCAGAAGCCATTTGTTTTAGCTCAGAAAGCAGGCCTGGCTCCTCATATTCTGGCTCTATATCAACAATCGGCAGCCCTTTTTTGAGCTTTTTATTGGTTTCCAGCCAAGATTGCGCTTCTTCCTCGCCACCAATCGCATCCACCAGTTTTGCTCTTACCGCTTCAGACCCTGTAAAAATACGTCCGTCGGCTAACGTTTTGACTGTTTCAAGCGGAATTTGGCGACGTTGCGCCACTTGCTGCATAAAATACAAGTAAAATCCTTGAATCGAATTTTCAAGTGCCGCGCGTTGGTCTGGCTCCAATTTTTCAAAAGGAGAGGGGGTTGCTTTGTGGTGCCCCGTTTTAATCGTAATGGGGGTGACACCAAGTTTTTTTGCTAGTTCGGTGACTTCGGCAGTTTGCAAAATCACGCCAATCGAGCCAGTAATGGTGCCTTCGCGTGCAAGCACATGGTCGGCAGCAATCGCGGTCAAATAGCCTGCGGATGCGGCCATATTGCGCATGACAGCCACCACGGGCTTGGTCTTAGCAATCTCGCGCACATCTAAAAATAGTTGTTCGCCGCCCACGGCTGTGCCGCCCGGGGTGTCGAGGCGCAGAATCACCCCTTTCACATCGGTATCTTTGGCTATGTCGCGCAGCATTTCGTGCATTTTAAGGTCGTCATCAATCACCCCCGTCACCGTCACGCGCGCCACATAATCACGCGGCATAGACAAAGCCGAATGGCTAGTGCTTTTGAGTAAAACGGCGGCGGAACCCAGCACTACCAAAAGGGTGATGACGCGCCAGAAGCGCAGTTTCGATTTTAGTTGCAAGCGGTCTAGTAATGTATCGGCATTCACGGCCATAAGAACTCTCGGATCAAAAGATTAGATTGTCTTCATAGCATAAAAAACAAAAGAAAAAAGGAGAGCGATTGCTCGCTCTCCTTTTTTAATTAAACAAACGATTGCTCGCTTATTTTTTACCCGCTTCGCTCAGAGCAGCACCGAGGATATCCCCGAGTGATGCACCGCTATCAGCCGAGCCGTATTCTTCGATGGCGCGTTTATGTTCGTCCATCTCAAGGGCTTTGATAGATACGGAAGCCTTCATGGTTTTCTTATCCACAGAAATCACCTTGGCGTCCACGCGGTCACCCACGGAGAAGCGCTCTGGGCGCTGATCCTGACGCTCGCGCGACAAGTCAGATTTCTTGATGAAGCCAGTGTAGCTATCGTTGATTTTTACTTCAATGCCACCGGTTTCAACTGCAGAAATCACGCAAGTTACGGTATCGTTTTTCTTCACGCCACCTGTGGTATCCGAACCAGCAGGAGCTGAAGAAGCATCCGTAGCACCTGCAGGAGCACCGCTTGCATCCAACTGTTTAATGCCCAAAGAAATACGTTCTTTCTCAGCATCAATCACAAGGATTTTCGCTTTCACCATCTCGCCTTTTTTGTAGCCTTTAATGGCTGCATCAGACGCTTCAGTCCAGCTCAGATCCGAGTGGTGCACGAGGCCGTCGATTTCGCCAGAGAGACCAACAAACAAACCGAAATCGGTGATGTTGCGAATTTCACCTTCCACAATGTCACCCACGGTGAAGCTCTTCGAGAAGCCTTCCCACGGATTCGCTTCGCACTGTTTCATGCCCAGTGAAATACGATGTTTTTCGGTATCCACATCCAAGATAACCACGTCCACTTCCTGAGAAGAAGATACGATTTTGTTCGGGTGAATGTTCTTTTTGGTCCAAGACATTTCGGACACGTGAACCAAGCCTTCCACGCCATCTTCCAGTTCCACAAACGCACCGTAGTCGGTGATGTTGGTGATACGACCTTTGAGTTTCATGTTTGGTTTGTATTTTTCTTGGATTGACTTCCATGGATTTTCTTCCATTTGTTTCATACCCAAAGACACGCGCTTGCTTTCCATGTCGAATTTGGTCACCATCACCTTAACGCTCTGACCGATGGTCAAAGCTTCGGATGGGTGATTCACGCGTTTCCAAGCGATGTCGGTCACGTGCAACAAGCCATCTACGCCGCCCATATCAATGAACGCACCGTAATCGGTGATGTTTTTCACGATACCATCAACAATGCTACCTTCTTTCATTTTCGCCAGCAAATCGGTGCGTTGTTCTGCACGAGATTCTTCGAGAATCGCGCGGCGAGATACCACGATATTGCCACGCTTGCGATCCATTTTCAGGATTTGGAACGGCTGAGCAATGTTCATCAGTGGGGTAATGTCGCGCACAGGGCGAATGTCCACTTGGCTGCCAGGCAAGAACGCAATCGCGCCTTGAATGTCCACCGTAAAGCCGCCTTTAACGCGACCGAAGATGATACCATCCACATGTTCGCCTTTTTCGCATGCTTTTTCCAATTTGCCCCACGCTTCTTCGCGCAGTGCTTTTTCACGGCTGAGAGACGCTTCACCTTGACGGTTTTCCAAGCGCTCAACGTAAACTTCAACTTCGTCGCCGACTTTAATTTCAGCGGCGAGGCCAGCATGACCAAATTCTTTCAAAGGAATGCGGCCTTCTGATTTCAAGCCAACATCCACTACAACTGTGTCTTTTTCGATGGCGATAACGATACCGCGAACTACAGAGCCTTCCAACGTATTGCCACCTTCACCGCTCAGGCCGTTAAACAGCGCTTCAAAGTCTTCGGTGGTTTGGTATTGTTCAGGGAGGTCTTGTGCCAATTTGGCAATAACATGTGACATAATATTGTCCTTTCTCACGCGGCTTGGGCAGAACCTCAAGGCTTACAACGAGGCATGGGCTTAAGCGGCGCCAGCAGGCCGGTTAGGGGTTAGCTCTTCACTCTACAACAAGGAAAAGAGGGCTCCTTTTATGGGTTTCTGGCTAAAAAGCAAGAGTTTTTTGAAGTTAAGGGGGGCGCAACAGTAACCGCCAGCGCCTACTTGCTGTGCGCGTGCCAATTTAGCGACTCAACAAATCTTAATGAAACCTTAACAATTGTTTCGCAAGAATGTCACATTAAAGCGTTAGGGTTGGGTATCAAAAAAGTAAATTTCAAATGTATGAGGTGAAAATGACTTTCCACAAAAGTTTAGAGCCAAGCCCGCCTGAGGATCTGGAGACACATTTAATCAAAGGCCAGATTCTAAGTGATACAGAATCTAATTTACAGCCTCAGTTTGTGCAGGAAAATGAAACCTTTAGAAAGGAAATGTTAGAACGTATTGAGCAAGCGTTGAAAGTGGCCAGAAAGATTGTTTTGGGAGGTTATCAAGAAACGACATCCTTAAAAACTGATGGAGAACATGCTCTTTTGGGTCGTTTGCCGCAGTATAAGGATCGTCATTTTAGTATTGATAAGAGTAAGTCATCGGTTGATTTGACAACCGAACAAAAGGACGAGTTTTTAACTTTACTAGATCAATATGCAGAAGTTTTGAGTCGATTCCATTTAGATCAGTATGATGGCAAGGCGCTTGCTCCACAGGATGATTTGAAAAAATTGGAAGATCTACATGAGTCGATGATGGATATAGCTAATGCCCAGAGTGAATCATTTGCCAAAATTATAAAAGAATCATTAAAGATGGCTGATGAGTTTGCTTACCTAGAGAAAGATCGGATTCAAGAAAGGCATGAGGAGCGCATTGCAAGGTCGCTCAAAGGGCATGAGAATCGGTTGAGACGTTTGGGTAAGCAGGTGGTGGGAGAGGAGGATGAAGTTGACAGCAGGTGTTCTGTTAATAAACCACGTCAAACTAACCCGCAAACTGAACCAACTAAGGCGCAGATTAAAAAAGCTGGCAAATGGTTTGAGCGCATTACAGAAGCGGAAAAAATGGAAGCATCACACCCAGATACAGGCTATTTCCTATGAAAGTGCAGAGCCTGTTTTTTAAGCGCTCATTTTTTGATGCAACACATTCACCACCGCTTGAAATACAGCATCGGCATCCAGCTTGGTGGAGTCCAGAGAAACAGCGTCTTCGGCGGCTTTGAGTGGCGCGGCAGCGCGCTCAGCGTCACGTTTGTCGCGTGCATTCAAATCAGCTAGCACTTGCTCATAGTCCGATTCCATGCCCAAGGATAACAGCTGGTGATAGCGGCGGTTAGCGCGTGCTTCCACATCCGCGGTCAGGAAAATTTTCACGCAGGCCTCTGGGCAGACCACGGTGCCAATGTCGCGTCCGTCCAGTACGGCGCCATTGTCGCTTTGCGCAAATTGGCGTTGGAAATCGAGCAGTACAGCGCGCACTTCGGGTTTGGCGGAAACCACGCT
>JAIXRX010000017.1 GCA_027485005.1 Alphaproteobacteria bacterium | reverse complement strand
GCCTCACGCAAGGCATCTTCATTCGGGTAATGGCTGTAATCTGTGGCGTCGAGTGCCGTCAGTGGCACGCCATGTTTGTCCTTTAATTCGCATTGTGCCGCCACCGTCATCAACAGCCCCAAACAGTCAAGGCTACCCTTGTTGGAAGCGCTTTTTGGCGCGCGGCCTTGATGCACAAACGGGCAGCCAATTTGCAGGCGAGCAGCGCGCTGCATGGCAGTGTGCGTAGCAGAATGCGACATAAAAACTCCTATAAAAACATGAAAAAACAATCGATTATAACATTCATAAAAGGTTCACGATAACGTCACTAAACGGTCACATTTCAGGCGTATTTTGGAAAGTGAGGAGAAAAACAACAACCCCAAACTAGGAGCCTCTTATGCGACCCACTATCACCTCTCGCGACATTGAATCGAAACGTTATCAACCCCGCATCGCCATTATCGACGATGCTAAAAACCCTGCCACCCAGCGCGTGCTGGATCTGATTAAAAAAGCAGGTGCCAAACCCATGATTATCCCGCGTGAACTTTCAGAGCGCTTGCTTAAATCCGTGAATTTGAGCAATGCGGACATTGAGAAACTTTCCCGCGCCAAACAGCTGGATGAAGTAGCTAATTACGAACCAGCCTTGCTTGCCGCCACCAAAATGCATTTGCAATATATTGCACGCAAACTAACCTATGTAGATGCAGTGGTGCTACCGGGCAATGAATATGACATTCCTCCCAGCGCCTACCATGATCCACATCTTCATACATCAACCAACGTGGCACCGCCGCTGGATGTGCGTTTCCAAACTGAACTCTTAATGGCCGACTACGCGCTCCATACCCGCAAAATTCCACTGCTTGGTATTTCGGGTGGCATGCAATTGCTGGTGGTTAAAACGGGAGGTCGTCTGATTCAACATCTCGACGATTATAACGACGTGGCGAATCAAACCTTTGGTAGCGCAAGCATAGCAGGCGCTAACAGCAAAGAGCTCACCCGCAAACCCGACGCGATTTGCATGGTCAAACCACGCTCAATCCTTGGGGCGATTTTGAAAGACCGCGCAGATATTTTAGGCGAATCGGATTTCAACGGGGAAGCGCTTGGCTTACAAGACAACCACCATCAAGCGGTGCGATTGGAAGATGTGAACCAACGCGAATTGCTGGTCACCGCCGTCACGCCGAATAATCTGGTGGAGGCGGTGGAACATAAAAATCATCCATTCTGTTTAGGCGTTCAATTCCATCCAGAATATGATGCCAAATTTAACATTGGTTTTGAGATGATTCAAAGCATGGTGGACTTCGCTCGCGACATTAAATTGCCGCTGAAAGATGCGTTGCCAGGCCAAGAAACCGAACATTTCCTTGATTGGGCCAATGTTCATGAGCAATTAGACTCGCGCGAACTGGCGCTAGTCTAGTCACGGCGGGCAGGCTGAAACAGCCTGTCTAGGCCGGGCACATGGGGCTCTCCTCGAAAATTGACTCCGTTGCTAAAGCGGGTGCGGCAGGTTGAAAACGACTTGTCGCACCCTGCTGTTATCTGATAGCCATCGCCCGCGCTCATCGGCTGCGGCGGCGGAATCAGCAGCGTTACCTCGCCGACCACATAGGCTTTCACTTCGCCATACCATCCAGCATTATCGCCGCTGGTAAATTTCAGCGTGCCATGCGCAAAAAATCCGGCGGGTTCTGTGCGCGCAGCGTCCTTAAATACCAAAGCACCCTCCACACTCTGCACAGCGCTTGCAGCGGTATATGCCGCCAGATTCACTTTGCAACGCGCATCGCCAAGCATCGCGCGGCAAGTGGGTGAATAAAGCTCGCCTATTTCATGTTGCAACGCTTGTGCAAGCCCGCGCAATTCCGCCACAAACTGGCCACCACGCAAGCTCATCTCGCCCCAATGCCCATGACGCAACACCAACACGCCATCCTCTGGCGCGGTGTAATTCACCAGCATCAATGTCACTTGCGCATGGTCATATAATCCCGCAAGCACATCGTCTTCACGAATTAAATCAGACGAAAACACCGCCTCAATTTCACCATGATCCACATTCAAACCCGCACTGCTTACCACCGCGCGCGGCGTAAAACTGCCACTCGCCACATAGGTCACGCTATCATATATCACGTTACTATCATGATCGGTTAAGCCCACAATCACAGCGTCTTTGCGAGTTATTTTTACCAAAGTACAAAGCGTTGCCACCTCTTGGCTGAGATGATTTTTTAATGCATGACTAATCGCTTTCATCGCCCGTCTCCCTCTACAAACGAATTTCAATCAGCGGAATATCCCGCCAACTATGAAATCCTAAATCAAGCCATTCGGCGCTTAAATGGTCGGTATCAAAACGCACTGGCACATCAAATTCAAAATCCGCACTCACCACTGCCCCACTGCCTACTGGCGCACTAAAACTGACAAGTCCTGTATTCATATCCGCGCTGTATCCGCCCGTTTGCAAAATGCCATTCACATAGATTTTCACCGTGCCTGCCACTGCTTTGTGAATGCGCCGAGTTTCCACCACATTGCCACTGCTATAATGTTTGACCAATTCAAATTGCGTGCGGCTGCCATTGCCCGTGCCTAGCACTTGGCCTGTAGCTTGATAGTCGCTCCAATCTTTGAAACGAAAGCCATAGGCTCGGCCTTTTCGTGCGCGGAAAAATGCAATCAGCTCGTCCATTTGCGCTTTGGTTTTCACGCCATGAGCCACGTTATAACGAAGGCGGGCAGCGCTCCACAGCACATTACGCTGCTCATAACCCGACGCACTGACACTGACTTCGGTCGCATAAAGCGGCCCGCCTGAAGAGCCAAAAGCAATCTTGGGTGGAAATTGAATCTCAACAAAACTCATAACATCCTCTTTCTTTTGGGGAGTAAAATTTGGACATAAAAAAACCCCGCCAAAGCGAGGTCGAACATAATGTTAGAAAATATATCTTAGAGATGCGGCGCCATAGCCCCAGCCCCACGGTTCATATATTGGCTGGTGAATTGACCCACCGCTTGATTTGGCTGCTGTTGCAACATGCTAGTACGCTGTGCTTCTTGCATACTAATCGCAGAGGTATAGCCCGCAAAACTTTTTCCTTTCAGCGCTTCGTCAAACATTTTGAGCGCCGTTCCCAAATCGGCTTGTGAAGATGCGCAGGCATTCGCCAATTCCATCACATTACGCCCTGCCAACTTGCCCGTTTTACCAATCGCTGGTGCAATGGATGCAAAAAGTTGTGCATAGGATTCCGCAGGCACCTGCACGCCTTGTGATTGGGCATTTGCAAGTGTCGCATAGGTTTGGCCGGCATCTGTTGGCTTAATGAGGTAACTAGAAAGCATACTGGTGCCCATGCTAGCCCCCATGCCAATACCCATGGTTTTGAGCATGCCCCAACCTTCTTTGTGACCTTTATTAAAAGCCACCTGCCCTGCTACAAATCCGCCAAAGTTTAGGAAGTTCGCGAATAAATTGCGGCTCATATACTGTTTACGCATCATCTTCACAGGGGCTGGCACATCACCAAACATAATCTTGAAAGTAGATGCATCTTTTCCAGTCATGTCTTTATACATGGCCTTCATCACCTGCATATTACTGCGGAAATCTTTAATCATGCCGTAGGCTTCGCCAGCATACATCAGGGCATTCGCGCCTTGGAACACCAGCTCATGCGTTGACATTTTACCAATATTATTAGGAATATTACTGATGGTTTCTTTGAGGTTATTGCCTAAGTTGGAATCAAATAGCTTGCCCAGCATGGTGCTACGATCATTGACTTCCGTTAACTTTGATAAAAAGCCTTTGGCGCCGTCAATGCCTTTGACATTCTCTTGAAGAGCACTGATTGCCTCATTAAGAGCTTTATGTGTTTCGGGTGTTTCGACGCTTTTAATCAAACCTTTGAGGCTACTAATTTGTGATACAATCGCGTCATGACCATCGCCGAGTAACTTAGCGCCAGTTTTTTTGTTAATCATGCTCGCTTCAAGTTCACCCACTAATTTTTCAAGTACATTGCGGTGACTCTTCACATCGCCTTGTTGTGATTTCTTTAGCCAATTAAAAATTTTGCCATTTTTATCCAAGCCACCAAGCCAGCCACCAACCGTGTCTGCAATCGTTTGGGAGCCATTACTTATCGCTTTACCGAATGACGTATCACCCGCAAGTTCTTGAATTGGTGTTTCATTGATTGCTGTTTTGAAACCTTTGACTTTTGTGCCCGCATTAATCAAGCCATCACTTTTAAACCATCCGCCTATCGTGCTCAATAGGCTACCAACACCGCCAATCGCTAGTGGCGCAATCATGGTGCCCATAAAGATTTTGCCATTAGCATTAGACAATGCATTCTCTGAGCCGACACGAATATTGGCGGCTTTAGAGGTGTTTGCAGGAGGTCTAATGTTGGTTGCGACCATAGGGAAAAAGAACCTTTAGTGTTGTCGTGGTTTAATAGTTAAATGCTACGCTTGGATTATGACTGTTTATTGAACCTTTTGTTACAGTTTTGTGAATTTTATCGTCCCCCGTGCCCGTGGCCTGCTGGCTCGTGATGAGATGTCGCTACACGGTCATGTTTTTCCACGTCACGCGCTGCTTTTTCAGCGAGGATTTTTGCGGTGTGGCTGTGGGTTTCTTTATCAGAATGCGCGTCTGCGGCCGTCCCTTTGCTTTCGCCATGTTTAGCCACATGGTTGGCATGGTGCGTGCGGTGCTTGCCTTCTTGCTCCAACGCCTCACGGAAGGAGGATGGCGATTGTACGGCCGTAGTCGCAATCAGGCGCTTAGCTTCTTCGGCATATTGTTCCAAGCCGTCCGTGCCATGCTGCGCAATATAATCAGCCATTTTACCAATGAAGGCAATGTCTGGCTTGGTCAGCTGCATATGCTTCAAATCATCTACATCTTTTTCATTCAGATGCACGACATAATCCGCCATCTGCTCCATGAATTTATCATGGCCTTCGGCGCGGAAATTTTTCACCTGCTCATCATCCATACCCGCGGCTTTCAGCACGGTGGCAGGAAGAATCATGCTGAAAAAGGCTTTTTCATTATCCGTCAAATCTTTGGCGGCATGCACCACATCTTTCAGTTGGAACGACACGCCCGCAAAATAATCTTTCGGGTCCATCATATTGTCGCGGGAAAGTTTGGTCAGCTGTTCATCAATGGCGGTTTGCAGCTCAATTTCATTCGCCACATATTTGCCATCATTGCGCACAATGCTGTCTTCACCCGCCAGATTCACCAGAGCAAAACCATCTAATTGGCCGCTGAGGAAGGGTTTCATCAATTGTGGCATAATTTCGTCCAGCATCTCCTCGCTGGCTTGGTTCATTTCATCCCAGCCAGACTCCACAAAGCGACGCTTAAACACATCTTTCACCATCGTGGTCAGCTGTTGTTCACTGCGCTTGCGTGAGCTTTCCGAAAGATTCGGCGCTTGCTGTAAAAACGAATTTAATTCTGTTCGGAATTTCAAGCAATCTTTCCAGGCCGATTTACCATCAAATTCTTCATGGCTTTCTTTGTATGATTTGCGAATTTTTTCGCCCACCATCTGCCCTGCACCGCCTGACAGAAACTGATCCCACTGCATGAAACCGGGGCCTTTAAGATGCGCATGACCACCATGGCCATTGCCATGACCTCCTGCAGCTTCATTCATGGTTTTCATATTATCTTCAAACCAATCCTTAGCTGTTCTCAGCGGATTTTTGAAATCAGGATTCAAGCGTGAATGCGCTTCTAATAATGGTGGTGCAGCGGCCACAAACATATGCGCCGATGTTGCAAGCATATCATTGCGGCACACGCCAGTGAGCTGATCCCGTGCGAATTTAATAATCGCATTATCGTGCTTTTCACTACCGCCAAATAAACGCTGCCAACCGGATTGCGCTTTGTAGTTAGCATTAAACAGCGGGCGCATTTCTGCATCCAACTCATTCACCGTACTAAAATAGTTAGAAACTTTTTTACCCAAGGTAATTAATTGCGGAGCAAGAGGAATAGCATACCCCACCCCTGCAGTCACCACGCGCGCCCATGTTTGTTCTTGTGGCAAATGGTCTTTGCAGGCTTGAATGGCTTTAATGTTAGCAAAGTTAATGGCGTTATTCACCAACCCTTGCACCAAGAAGCTCATTTCTTTCGGAATAGGAATCCCGAGCAAGCTTCCTTCGCCCGTTAATGCTTTTGTCAGTGCATCTTCGCCACTTTTATGCAACTTGTCGTGCGACGTGCCAGAGCTGTGGCCGCCGCCTTTCGAAGTTTTTTTATGGGTGTCAGTATGACCGGACATTGTCTTTTCAGCACTCGTTTTTGGTTTTCTATACTTCTTACTTTACGCCCCAATTGTTACTGTTTCGTGAATATTTTGGAAAAAACTCACCAAATAATGCAAAAATAATTTGAATAAAATGCCGTCTATTAAGCATTTCTTAGTGGGTTATTTACGCTTTCTTATACATTTCGGGCGCAAAATGAGAGGGTATAGAACTCTAATCACGAGGCCAAAACCAACATGTCAAATCGTTGGATTATTGCAGTTTTGCTTATCCTGCTTTGCGCGGGCGGCATTTCTTTTGCGATTTTCAACGACCCCAAAGCCGTCCAGCAACTCGTGATAAAGATCGACACTAAAGGCTGGACCGAGGCTGGCCGTCAGGAAATTCTTCGCCAACAGCGCATCAGCGCCCTGCCCATCAATTGGCAATATCGCGAAATTTTGAAACAAGGAAAATTATTTAAGCAGGCAACGCCCGAAATGGCCAAGTTAGCGCTTGGAGAACCGACCCGTGTGATTTCGGTGCCTACCAAAAATCCACAGCGCAAAGTATTAGTACTGGTTTATGTGTTTGACGCCAACCAGCGCCCCACCCTGTTGCATTTTGAAAATGGCCAACTGCATTCAGCGCAGCAAGGCAACCCCGCAGATATCACCAGCATGGGGGCGATGGCCGCCGCCAGCATGTTGCGCCCATAAAACTAACGCGGTGGGAATGGCAGAGGAGCATTGGTGGTTTGCGTCGCGCGGGCATCTTCTTTCTCGGCATGAGTCGCCCGATAAATACCGTAACCCGCTGCACCCGCCAGTAAAACACCGCCTATAATTGCCGTAGTTTTATTTTCTTC